>NZ_JBFAGB010000001.1:335487-458544 GCF_040639875.1 Actinomadura sp. NPDC023710 | reverse complement strand
GCGTAGCCGACTTCGCGTTCGCCATGGGCCGGTCCCGCGACCGGCTGCGGCGCGCCCGCGAGGCCGTGGGCGTGATGGCGTTCTCCGGTCCGGTCAGCCGAACTGGCCGGCCTGGTAGGCGCCGGCGGGCTGCCGGGTGATGACGTTCATGCGGTTCCAGGCGTTGATGAGGGCGATGAGCGACACCAGGGCCGCGAGCTCCTCCTCGTCGTAGTGCTTGGCCGCGGTCTCCCAGACCTCGTCGGAAACGCCGGTGCCGTCGGCGAGGCGGGTCCCCTGCTCGGCCAGTTCCAGGGCGGCGCGCTCGGGGTCGGTGAAGACCGTCGCCTCCCGCCAGGCGGAGACCAGGTTGAGGCGCACCGACGTCTCGCCCGCGTGCGCGGCTTCCTTGCTGTGCATGTCGACACAGAATCCGCAGCCGTTGATCTGGCTGGCCCGCAGCTCCACCAGGTGCACCGTCGTGGACGGCAGCGTCGATCCGGAAACGGCCTTGGCCGCCGACTGCATGTACTTCATGAACTTGCCGGCGGTGGCGGTGCCGTAGTAGCTGAAACGGGCGTCCATGGTGATCTCCCTTGCCGTGTGGAGGGTTGCACCAGGTTGACGGGGCGGACGCGCGGGTTGTGACACCCCGGAAAGTGACCCCCCTCACCTCGGCGACCCGGGCGGGCGGCGGACGGGAGGCTGGGAGCATGGGGGCATGGCGAGGGTGATCGAGGAGCCGCGGAACGCGCGGAGCCGGCGTTCCCGGACGGCGCTGCTGAGTGCCGCGCGCGAGCTCGTCGAGGAGCACGGGATGGCGGCGACGACGATGGCGGCCGTCGCCGAGCGTGCCGGGGTGTCGCGGCGGGCCGTCTACCTCCACTTCGCGTCGCGGGCCGACCTCATCAACGAGCTGTTCGACCACGTCAACGAGGTCGAGGACCTGCGGGGGCGGTTCGCTCCCGTCAGCGAGGCGCCGGACGCGGTGGTCGCGCTGGAGGTGTTCGCGCGCCGGCACGCCGAGTTCGTGCCGCGCGTCCTCGCCGTGGCGCGGGCGGTGGAGCGGGAGGCGGGCAGCGACCCGGACGCGGCCCGGCACTGGGAGGCCGCCATGCGCCGGCGGTACGAGACGAACCGCGCACTGATCCTGCGGCTGCACGAGGAGGGCGTGCTCGCCCCCGGCTGGACGGTCGACACCGCCACCGACATGCTCCTCGCGCTCATCGCCAACGAGGTGAGCGGCACGCTGCTCGACGACCGCGGCTGGACCCCCGGCCAAATCGGTGACCACATGGCGCTCTTGCTGCGCTCAACCTTCGTAACGGGCGGGTAAGACCACCCCCACTACCCCCGTTCGGGGGTGGCGTGGGTCACCCGGATGGCCAACCATCCTTCTGACCGGGTGACCGTGCGGCTACGAGGGAGAAGACCATGCCCGCAGTCGAGTTCCGCGCGGCGCGCGACTTCCTGCTCGCGCATCGCGACGACTACGCGACGGCGTACGAGAAGTTCCGCTGGCCGGTGCTGACCGGTTTCAACTGGGCGCTGGACTGGTTCGACAAGATCGCCGAGGGGAACGACTCGCCCGCGCTGTGGATCGTCGAGGAGGACGGCGCCGAGGCCAGGTACTCGTTCTCGCAGCTGGCGCGGCGGTCGAACCAGGTCGCGAACATGCTCCGGCGGGCGGGGGTGCGGCGCGGCGACCGGATCATCCTGATGCTCGGCAACCAGGTGGAGCTGTGGGAGACCGTGCTCGCGGCGATGAAGCTCGGCGCGATCATGATCCCGTGCACGCCGCTGCTCGGCACGGCCGACCTCCAGGACCGGCTGACGCGCGGGAAGGCCCGGCACGTGGTGACCGCCTCGTCCGAGGCCGGGAAGTTCGACGGCGTCGAGGGCGAGTACACCAGGATCGCCGTGGGCGAGCCGGTGGAGGGCTGGCTGCCGTACGCCGACGCCTACGAGGAGGGCGAGTCCTTCACCCCCTACGGGCTGACGATGTCGCGGGACACGCTGCTGCTGTACTTCACGTCCGGGACGACGGCCAAGCCGAAGCTGGTCGAGCACACCCACGCGTCCTACCCGGCCGGGCACCTGTCGACGATGTACTGGATCGGGCTGCGGCCGGGGGACGTCCACCTGAACATCTCGTCGCCGGGGTGGGCGAAGCACGCGTGGAGCAACATCTTCGCGCCGTGGGACGCCGAGGCGTGCGTGTTCATCTACAACTACACCCGCTTCGACCCCGACCGGCTCCTCGACACCCTCGAACGCTGCGGCGTGACGAGCTTCTGCGCGCCGCCGACCGTGTGGCGGATGCTGATCCAGGCCGACCTCGGACGGCTCGGCACGCCGCCGCGCGAGGTCGTCGCGGCCGGGGAGCCGCTGAACCCCGAGGTCATCGAGCGGGTGAAGCGGGCCTGGGACCGCACGATCCGGGACGGCTTCGGGCAGACCGAGACGACCGTCCAGATCGCCAACACCCCCGGCCAGCCGGTCAAGCCCGGGTCGATGGGACGTCCCGTGCCCGGCTACGAGGTGGTGCTGATCGACCCCCTGACCGGGGAACCGGGCGAGGAGGGCGAGATCTGCCTCGACCTGGAAGACCGCCCGCTCGGGCTGATGACCGGCTACCACGGCGACGAGGAGCGCACCGAGGAGGCGATGGCCGGCGGCCGCTACCACACCGGCGACATCGGCTCCCGCGACGAGGACGGGTACATCACCTACGTCGGGCGCGCCGACGACGTGTTCAAGGCGTCCGACTACAAGATCTCGCCGTTCGAGCTGGAGAGCGTGCTGATCGAGCACGAGGCGGTGGCCGAGGCCGCGGTCGTGCCGTCGCCCGACCCGGTGCGGCTGGCCGTCCCGAAGGCCTACGTCACGCTCGTGAGCGGCTGGGCGCCGGACGCCGAGACCGCGAAGGCGATCTTCGCGCACTGCCGGGAGCAGCTGTCGCCCTACAAGCGGATCAGGCTGCTGGAGTTCGCCGAGCTGCCGAAGACGATCTCCGGGAAGATCCGCCGCGTCGAGCTGCGGGCCAGCGAGATCGACAAGCATCCCGGGCAGGACGACCGGCCGGCGGGCGAGTTCAGGGAGGAGGACCTGCGATGAACCTCTCCTACGCGTCGGGCGTCTCGGCCACGCCGCTGCTCGGCGACACGATCGGCGCGAACCTCGACAGGACGGTCGCGGCGCACGCGGACCGCGACGCGCTCGTCGAGCGGGCGTCCGGCCGCCGCTGGACCTACGAGCAGCTCTCCGACGACGTGGAGGCCGTCGCGCTCGGCCTCCGCGACCTCGGCGTCGTCAAGGGCGACCGGGTGGGCGTCTGGGCGCCGAACTGCGCCGAGTGGACGCTCGTCCAGTACGCGACGGCCAAGCTCGGGGCGATCCTGGTCAACATCAACCCCGCCTACCGGGTGCACGAACTGGAGTTCGTCCTCAACCAGGCCGGGATCCGGACGCTGGTCGCGGTGCCGGTGTTCAGGACGTCCGACTACGCGGCGATGATCGAGCAGGTCAGGCCCAAGTGCGCCGCGCTGCGCGACGTCGTGCTCATCGGCACGCCCGGCTGGGACGCGCTGCTGGAGGCGGGCCGCACGGGCGAACCGGGCGTCCTCGCCGAGATCGGGCGGATGCTCACCGCCGACGACCCGATCAACATCCAGTACACGTCCGGGACGACCGGGTTCCCCAAGGGCGCGACGCTGTCGCACCACAACATCCTGAACAACGGCTACTTCGTCGGCGAGCTGTGCGGCTACGACGAGGAGGACCGCATCTGCGTGCCGGTGCCCTTCTACCACTGCTTCGGCATGGTCATGGGCAACCTGGCGGCGACGAGCCACGGCGCGTGCGTCGTGATCCCGGCGCCGGCGTTCGACCCGAAGGCGACGCTGGAGGCGGTCGCGGCCGAGCGCTGCACGTCGCTGTACGGGGTGCCGACGATGTTCATCGCGGTCCTGAACGAGCCGTCGCTGACCGGGCTCGACCTGTGCGGCCTGCGCACCGGGATCATGGCCGGGTCGCCGTGCCCGGTCGAGGTGATGAAGCAGGTCATCGAGCGGCTCGGGATGAGCGAGGTCGCGATCTGCTACGGCATGACCGAGACGTCGCCGGTGTCCACGCAGACCCGCGCGGGCGACTCGCTGGAACGCCGCGTGTCCACGGTCGGGACCGTCCTGCCGCACCTGGAGATCAAGGTGGTCGATCCGGAGACGGGCGTGACCGTCCCGCGCGGCGTGCCCGGCGAGTTCTGCACGCGCGGCTACTCGGTGATGCTCGGCTACTGGGACGAGCCGGACAAGACGGCCGAGGCCGTCGACACGGCCCGCTGGATGCACACCGGCGACCTCGCGGTGATGGACGCGGAGGGCTACGTCACCATCACCGGCCGGATCAAGGACATGGTGATCCGGGGCGGGGAGAACATCTACCCGCGCGAGATCGAGGAGTTCCTCTACACCCATCCCGACATCGTCGACGCGCAGGTCATCGGCGTCCCGGACGAGAAGTACGGCGAGGAGCTGATGGCCTGGGTGCGGCTGCGCGAGGGCGTGCCCGGCATGACCGCCGGGGAGCTGCGCGCGTTCTGCGAGGGCAGGCTCGCCCACTACAAGATCCCCCGCTACGTGCACGTGGTGGAGGAGTTCCCGATGACGGTCACCGGCAAGATCCGCAAGGTGCAGATGCGCGCCGAGGCCGTGGACATCCTCGGCCTGGAGGACACCGCCCCGCGGTACACCTAAGGCCTGCCCAGGTTCGTCCGCCTTGCCACTTTCGTGGCGGGGGTCGCTCAGGGCATTCTCGGAGCATGGGCGATGACGTGGGGGCCGTCCGGTCGGCGGTGCTGACGCTGCAGCGCACGACCGGCCTGCCCGTGGTGTTCGGGGGCGCCCTCGGCGGCCAGGACCGGCTGTTGATCACCGAGCTGGTCGGCAACACGACCGACTCGCTGAACGGCCTCGCGGTGCGCCAGGGCAACGGGCTCGGCGGCAAGGCGATGGCCATGGGACGTCCCGCGTGGGTCAGCAACTACCCGTGCTCGGCGTCGATCAGCCACGACTACGACAAGCCCGTCGGGCGCGAGGGACTGCTGTCGATCGTCGCGGTCCCGATCGTCGTGCGGCGGCGCGTCCGCGGCGTCCTGTACGGCGCGCTGAGGGAGCCGCTGTCGCTCGCCGACCGCGTCGTGGGCGCGGCCGTGGAGGCGGCCCGCGACCTGGAGCAGGACCTCGCCGTCCAGGACCGCGCGGACGAGGCGCTGGCGCGGACGCCGCCCGGCACGTCGGCGGCGCGCTGGGAGGAGGTCCGGGCCGTGCACGCCGAGCTGCGCGCCCTCGCCGAGCAGGTCCGCGACCTGCCGACCCGCGACCGGCTGCGGGACGCGTCGCTGCGCCTCGCGGCGGCCGGGCTGGACGAGCCGGCCGGGTCGCCGCGCCCCGTCCTGTCCCCCCGCGAGCTGGACGTCCTGTCGTACGTCGCGATCGGCTGCACCAACGCCGAGGCCGCAGAGCGGCTCGGGCTGCTGCCGGAGACGGTGAAGAGCTACCTGCGGTCGGCGATGCGCAAGCTCGACAGTCACACCCGGTTGGAGGCCGTGACCGCCGCCCGCCGCGCCGGGCTGCTCCCCTGATCCTCTTGCCGCGCCGCCCGGTGCCCCGCCAGCGAGGCGGCGGTGGCGGCGAGCGCCGTCCCGCCGAACCCGAGCATCACGGCGGTGAACGCCGCGCCGTGGCCGCCGGGGACGCCCAGGTACAGGGTCCCGAAGACGGCGACGCCCGCCACGCCCGCGAGCTGGAAGTTCATGTTGACCAGCCCGCTGATGTCAGCGGCGTGCCGGTCCGGGACGTGCGCCGTCAGCCGCGCGAGCTGCGGCGCGAACCCGAGCCCGAGGCCGAGCCCGCCGAACCCGAGCAGGGCGGCGAGCGCCGTCCCGTCCGCCCGGGTCAGCCCCGCCGTGACGTACACGGCCGCGAGCATCAGGTAGCCGGCGACCGGCGCGCGGTCGGCCACGCGGGCGGGCAGGCGCGGCACGAGCGGCCCGGCGATCCCGAACGCGGCGACCCAGGGCACGAGCACCAGGCCCGAGAACCGGGCGCTGTGGCCCAGCCCGTCCTGCAGGTAGAGGGCGAGGACGAACATCATCGCGTAGAAGGTCCCGGTGGCCGCGCCGAGCGCCCCGAGCGTCCACGCCACGACCGGGCGGCCGAGCACGCCCACGGCGAGCAGCGGGGACGCGACGCGACGCTGCCGCCTGACGAACAGGGCGGCCACCGGCACGCAGGCCGCGAGCGAGGCCCACGTCCACACCGGCCAGCCCGTCTCGCGGCCGAACAGCAGCGGGACGACCGCCAGCAGCGACGCCGCCGACAGCAGGGCCGCGCCGCCGAGGTCGAGCCGCGCGCGGCCGCCGCCCGGGTCCGCCGGCAGCAGCCGCATCCCGGCCGCGAGCAGCACGATCCCGGCCGGCACGTTGACCAGGAAGACCGGGCGCCAGCCGAGATCCCACAGGTCGGCCGAGACCAGCACGCCGCCGAGCACCTGGCCCGCGACCGCGCCGCCGGACAGCGCCACCGCGAGCAGGCCCTGCGCCCGTGCCCGCGCCGGGCCGGTGAAGTGGAGCTGGATCCCCGAGAGGACCTGCGGCACCATCAGCGCTCCGGCCGCCCCCTGCGCCAGCCGCGCGGCGACGAGCGCTCCGGTGGACGGGGCCAGGCCGCACGCGAGCGACGCCGCCGTGAACGCGCCGAGCCCGAGCAGGAACATCCGCCGGTGGCCGCGCGCCTGCCCGAGCCGCGCGCCGATCACGAGCAGAACGGCGTAGGCGAGCGTGTACCCGGAGACGACCAGTTCGAGGGCGCCGCCGGACGGCCGCAGATCCTCCCTGATGGCCGGGCCCGCGACGTTGACGACCGCGATGTCGATGTTGACCATGAACTGCCCGGCGAGCAGCACCGCGAGCATGAGGGCGGGCCGCCGGGGGCCGGTGATGGAGGGCATGGGGGACCAACCCCGGCCGCCGCCACCGGGTTGCAGTGGGGCGGGCCGACGGGGTCTTCCCGGGCCGGTGAACACCGCGGGGCCGCGCGGTCTTCGTCGGATCGGGCCCGGCGACGGGGTCAGCGGCGTGGGCGTCGTCCCAGGACAGATCGGCCCCCGCGGCGCACTGCCTGGTAACGGTCACCGCACGCCGGCTGCGCCGGGCCGTGCTCGCTCGGCCGTCCCGCCTCGTTCCCGGGCAGGGACGTCCGGCCCCCGATTCGCACTGAAGACGGTAACACCTCCGCCGGCACGATCGCGGCCGTCCTCACCTCACCCACGCGCAGCTCACGGCCTCCCCCGGGATCACCACCACAGGTCGGGGCGACGAGTGCCGCTCGACCGCCGATAGTGGCCCGACCTGCGACGCTGTACTCACGCCCGAAATCGGACCACTCAGGGTGAGCCGATTGTGATCCCATAGCGGCCTCCTACCCGCCCAAAACCCCGATAGCGTAGGACTTGTGGAGGTTGAGGACTCAGGTTGGACATCCCGTCGCAAAGCACTCTGGCTGATGGGGGCCGCCGCCGGTCTCGCCGCGCTCGGCGCGGACGGCGCGCGTCCGCCGCACTCGGGGGCACCCGCGTGGGCGGCGCCGACCCCCCGCGCGAGGCCGGTGATCCATCCGACGCCGACGCCGACCCCGACCCCGACCCCCCGGCCCGCGCCGTGGACGCCGGCGAAGCTCACCGCGCTGGAGACCCCCGTCCGCGAGCTGTCGCAGCTGTCCCCCCCGCCGCCCGCGTCGTCGATCGCCCTCACCATCGACGACGGCCCGAGCCCCCTGTGGACGCCCCGCGTGCTCGACCTGCTGGCCGAGCACGAGATCCACGCGACGTTCTTCGTCATCGGCGAGCAGGTGAAGGAGTTCCCCAAGCTCACCCGCCGCATCACGGACGCCGGCCACCAGATCTGCAACCACACCGAGACGCACCCGATCAGCATCGCGGGCATGTCGAGGAAGCGGGTCCGCAAGGAGATCGTCGAGGCGCACGACCGGATCGCCGACGTGACGGGCGTCGTCCCCCAGTTCTTCCGCTCCCCCGGCGGCGCGTGGTCGAAGACGATCCTGGAACTGGTGGCCGAGCACGCCATGCTGCCGATCGACTGGGCGGTCGATCCGCGCGACTGGGCCCGTCCCGGCGTCGGCCACATCCGCCGCACGCTCCTGAAGGGCAAGGCCGGCAACATCATGCTGTGCCACGACGGGGGCGGCGACCGCTCCCAGACCCTCAAGGCCCTGGACACCGTCATCCCGAAGATGAAGAAGCGCGGCCTGACGTTCGTCGCTCTCTAGCGGTCACCGCAGCCCTGCGAAGAGGTCGTTCTCGGGCAGTTCCGTCTCCACGCGGGAACGGGCGAGGTGGTAGTCCTCGGTCGGCCAGACGGCGCGTTCGACGTCGCGCGGGTGGACCATGAAGCCCGCGTTCGGGTCGATCTGGGTGGCGTGCGCCAGCAGCGCCCTGTCGCGAACGGCGAAGTACTCCGCGCAGTGGACGCGGGTGGTGATGTCGAACTTCGGCGCGGTGTCCGGCCATCCGGCCAGGATCGGGCCGATGCCAGATTCGAGTCCGCGCCCGGTCATCCCGTCGTG
Organism: Actinomadura sp. NPDC023710; assembly: GCF_040639875.1. Taxonomy (NCBI): domain Bacteria; kingdom Bacillati; phylum Actinomycetota; class Actinomycetes; order Streptosporangiales; family Thermomonosporaceae; genus Actinomadura; species Actinomadura sp. NPDC023710. The sequence goes on along the minus strand of NZ_JBFAGB010000001.1, from coordinate 449,923 downwards.
CAGCGCCTGGAACCACTCCTTCGAGAAGGCGCCCTGGTAGTAGAGCTTGTCCGGCCGCCACGGCTCGCCCGTCCCCGGATGGCGTGACGGGTCGGCGGCCGCGTCGAACGCCTCCGCCGTCACCTCGTGCGTCCTGATGTGGTCCGGATGCGGGTACCCGCCCGTCTCGTCGTAGGTGACGACCACCTGGGGACGGAACTCGCGGATCAGCGCCACGAGGGGGCGGGCGGCCTCGGCGAGCGGCGTCCGCGCGAAGCAGCCGTCCGGCAGGGGCTCGCCGGCGGCCGGCAGACCCGAGTCGACGAAGCCGAGGAACCGCTGCCGGACGCCGAGGATCCCGCACGCCGCCTCCATCTCCGCCCGCCGGATCGCCGGCAGGTCCGCCCGGATCCCGGGCCGGTCCATCGCGGGGTTGAGCACGTCGCCGCGCTCCCCGCCCGTGCAGGTCGCGACCAGGACGTCCGCGCCTTCGGCCGCGTACTTCGCGAGCGTGGCGGCGCCCTTGCTCGACTCGTCGTCCGGGTGCGCGTGGACGCTGAGCAGCCGGAACCTCATCGGTTCTCCTTCCGGGACGGGTAGAAGAGGGCGGGAACGAGGGTCAGGGCGGACAGGGCCACGGCCCACCAGAAGGTGTGGCCGTAAGCGGCGGCGGGAGCGCGGCCGTCCAGGGAGCGTTGCAGGACGACCGCGAGGACCGCGGTGCCCAGGGACCCGCCGACGCGGTTGAGCGTGTTGACCGCCCCGGCGGCGCGCGCGACCTCGTGGCGCCCGACGGCGGCGTAGATCGTCGCCATGCCGGGCGCCATCACGACCCCGAGCCCCGCGCCCCGGACGACCAGCGACGCCACCAGGAGCCAGCCCGCCGGTGAGGAGCCCAGCCGGGTGAAGGCGACCGTGCCGGCGAGGGTCAGCAGGATGCCGGTGAGGATCAGCGGGCGGGGTGCCGTGCGGTCGGCCAGACGGCTCGCGAAGAACGTGGCGGCGGCCGTCCCGAGGGCCTGCGGAGCGAGCAGGAGACCCGCCTCCAGCGCGGACGCGTGCTCGACCTGCTGGTAGTAGAGCGGCAGCAGGAGCATGGAACCGTAGAGCGCGGCGCCCTGCAGGAACGAGTTGGCGGTCGCGACCGCGAAGCCGCGCCGGGCGAAGAGGCGCAGGTCGATCAGAGCCGCCGCGCGGCGGCGCAGGGCATGCGCGACATAGCCGAGCACGAGCACGGCTCCGGCCAGCAGCGGCACCGTGACGCGGGGGGCGCCGAAGCCTTGGTCGCCGGCCTCGGAGAGGCCGTAGACGAGTGCGGCCAGGCCGGGTGACAGGAGCGCCAGGCCGAGGACGTCCAGCCGGTCATCGCCGCTCGTCCCGCGCCGGGGGTCGGAGGGGAGGTGGCGGGCCGCCAGCAGCAGGGTCAGCAGGCCGAGCGGGACGTTGACCAGGAACATCCAGCGCCAGTCGAACCGGTCGACGATCAGCCCGCCGAGGACCGGGCCGAGGACCGGCGCGAACGTCAGCGGCAGGACGGTGATGCCGAAGACGCGGCCGAGGCGGGCGGGCCCCGCGGCCCGGACGACGATCGACTGCCCGATCGGCTGGATCAGGCCGCCGCCGACGCCCTGGAGCACCCGGAACAGGATCAGGCTCCCGGCCGACCACGCGAGGCCGCAGAGGGCGGACCCGGCCGCGAACAGGGCGACGGAGAGCATCCACGTCCTGCGGGCGCCGAACCGGTCGCTCGCCCAGCCCGCCAGCGGCATCACCATCGAGATCGCGAGGAGGTACCCGGCCGACACCCACTGCAGCGTGGCGGGCGGGCTGTGGAAGTCGCGGGCGACCGCGTCCAGGCCGACCGCCACGATCGTCGTGTCGATCAGGGCGAGTACCGGGCCGAGGACCAGGACGAACGACGCCTTCAGCAGCGCCGGGTCCAGTCTCTCGGCCGGTCGCCGCGCCGCGGGGGCGCGCAGGGGTGCGGTCATGGAACATCCTCCAGATAAGTGGAACGAGCCTAAAATTAGACTCAACACACTCACATGGTCAAGACTATTTTTATGTTCGTTCTAACTTTGGAGGCGCGGATCCCGGGGTGTACTCAGGTACACCCCACGCTCGGGTTGCGGGCACACTGTGCTGCGAGGGCGCCGCCAGAAGACTGGACTCCAGACGGCAAGCGACCCGCGGAGGATCCGGTGAACGGTGGACTGGTGGAAGAGACACGGCTGCAACGGCATGTGAGGGCGCCCTGGCGCGGGCTGACCCTCTGGCTGCTCGGCATCCCCGCGACGCTCGTCGGCCTGTGGTTCATCACGGTCGTCTCGATGATCACGAGCTTCGTCGGGGTGCTGCTGTTCCCGTCCTCGGCGATGCTGCTGCGCAACCAGCTCGACGCGTACCGGGTCCGCATCAACAGGTGGACCGACGTCCGGATCGCGCGGCCCTACCTGCCGGAACCGGAGCAGGAGCCCGGTCTGAACGGCATGTTCAAGCGGTTCATCGCGCTGATCAGCGACCCGGCCACCTGGCGGGACTACCTGTGGGTCCTCACCGACCCGGTCGTCTCGGTGTTCACCGCGGCGCTGCCCGCCCTGCTGATCCTTTACGGGGTGTGGGGATACGTGCTCGCCGCCTTCGCCGGCGACATGATCGGGCACTACGGCGGCAGCGACTGGTACGCCTACATCCACGTCACCGAGGGGTTCGGCCGCGACACCGGACGGGTCGTCTCCACGGTGGCCGTCGCCACCGCCTGCATCGCCCTCGGATACGTCATCGGCCCGAAGATGCTGACCGCCTACGGGTACTGGGGCCGTGCCCTCCTCGGCCCGACGAGGAAGTCGGAGCTGGCGCTGCGCGTCCAGCACCTCACCGAGACCCGGTCGGACGCGGTGGACGCCTCCGCCGCCGAGCTGCGCCGCATCGAGCGCGACCTGCACGACGGCGCGCAGGCCCGGCTCGTGGCGATGGGGATGAGCCTCGGCGCGATCGAGCACCTGCTCGACCGGGACCCGGAGAAGGCCCGTCTCCTGCTCGCCGAGACCCGCGCGTCGTCGGCGAAGGCGCTGCACGAGCTGCGCGACCTCGTCCGCGGCATCCACCCGCCGGTGCTCGCCGACCGCGGCGTCGGGGACGCGGTCCGGGCCCTCGCGCTGGACCACCCGCTGGACGTCGAGGTGTCCGCCGAACTGCCGGCGCGGCCCGAGCCGCCGGTCGAGTCCGCCGCCTACTTCGCGGTGTCGGAGATCCTCACCAACGCGGCCAAGCACTCCGGCGCGTCCCGCGTCTGGGTCGACATGCGGTACGAGAACCACATGCTGCGGATCACCGTCACCGACGACGGCCGCGGCGGCGCGACGCTGGAGGGCGGCTCGGGGCTGCGCGGGATCGAGCGGCGGATCGGTACATTCGACGGCGTCCTCGCCCTCAGCTCGCCCCTGGGCGGCCCGACGATCGTGACCATGGAGCTGCCGTGCGCGTTGTCCTCGCCGAAGATCTCGCCCTCCTGAGGGAGGGCCTCGTCAGCCTCCTGGAGTCGCACGACTTCGAGATCGCGGCGGCCGTCGACAACGGCCCGTCCCTGCTGAAGGCACTGCTCGACCACCGCCCGGACGTGGCGGTGGTCGACGTGCGCCTGCCCCCGTCCTTCACCGACGAGGGGCTCCAGGCGGCGCTGGAGGCGCGGCGGCAGGTCCCCGGGCTGCCCGTCCTGGTGCTGTCGCAGTACGTCGAGCAGCTCTACGCCCGCGAACTGCTCGCCGACGGCACCGGCGCGATCGGCTACCTGCTCAAGGACCGGGTGTTCGACGCGGCGCAGTTCGTGGACGCGGTCCGCCGGGTCGCCGCGGGCGGCACCGCGATGGACCCCGAGGTCATCTCCCGGCTCGTGGCCCGCAACACCCGCGACACCCCGCTCGGCCGCCTCACCCCGCGCGAGACCGAGGTCCTGGAGCTGATGGCGCAGGGACGCTCCAACGCGGCGATCGCGGAGAGGCTCGTGGTCACCGAGCGCGCGGTGACCAAGCACACCGCGAACATCTTCGCCAAGCTCGACCTGTCCGTGACCGGCGACGACAACCGCCGCGTCCTCGCCGTCCTGGCCTACCTCAACCGCTGAGTCGTCCGCCGACGGGCGCGGCGGTGGCGTAGTCTGCCCCGCGAGCAGGCCCGGGGAGGGCGCGATGACGGTGATTCTGGTTCTGCTGTGCCTGGCGATCGCCGGGCGGGAGCTGTGGCTGGCGTTCGAGCGAGGGCGGACGCCGGGCGCGCCCGAGATCGCCGACATCCGCACGCAGCTGCGCGCCCTCAAGGGGACCCGGGACGAGCTGGAGGAGTTCCGCGCGTCCCAGCGCGAGCGGCTCGACCGGCTCACCGCCGACCAGGAGAGCGACCGCGCGGCGTTCGGCGAGGCCGACGCCCGGATCCGGTCCCTCGTCACGCAGATCAACGACCGGCTGGTACCGGACGTGAGCGGCCGGCTGAAGGAGCAGCGGGAGGCGGCCGAGGAGCAGCGCGCGGCCGTGGAGCGGCTGGCCGCCGAGATGGCCGTGCTCCGCGGGCACCTCGTCGGGCGGCTCGACCAGGCCGCCGCCGCGTCCCTCGGCGCCGACCCCGCCGACCTGGTCACCGGGTCCCTCGCCGTCGTGCCGGGCGAGGCGCGCCCGGCGCTGTCCGGCCCCTTCGAGCGGTTCGCCGAGCACCACGGGCTGCGCGTCGAGCTGACCGACGGGGACCGCTACTACCTGTCCGGACGCAGCCCGCGCGGCCTGGAACTCGACTTCATCGACCTCGTGGCCGCGCTGCGCGAGCACTGCGTGGAGTCCACCGGCCCGGCGCGGTCCCTGCTCGGCGCGCTGCGCGACGTCGACCGGGGCGGCGCGCGGATCGGGCCGCTCCTCATGGCGCGGACGCCGGAGTCGCTGGTGTGCGGGGTGCTGCCGCTCGCCGAGCTGCGCCGCCCCGACGCCGCCGGGCTGCTCGGCGACCCCGACGCCGCCGCCCGGCGCCTCCACCGCCTCCCCGAAGGCCGGTTCTGCGACGTGTCCGCCTGGCCCGCCCTCAACGCCTGACTCGCACCACGGGCTTTCACCACGGGCTTTCACCACGGGTCTCTCACCGCAGAGGGGATCTCCAGGGGAACTCGGGCGCGCGGCGTTCGAGGAACGCGGCGATGCCCTCCGCGACCTCCCCGCTGGCGGCGACCTCCGCGAGCCACCGCTGCGTCTTCTCCTCGACCGGGCCCGCGGCGACGATGGCGTCCACGATGTCCTTGGTCGCCTGCTGGGTGAGCAGGGAACGGGACGCGAGGGTCTCGGTGAACGCGGCGACGCGGTCGTGCAGGCCGCCCTCGGGGACGACCTCGTCCAGCAGCCCGATGCGCAGCGCGTGCGGGGCGTCGACCAGGTCGGCGGAGTAGAGCAGGTACTTCGCGGCCGACGGCCCCACCAGCCGGACGAGCCGCGCCGTCGCGGCGGCCGGGTAGACGATGCCGAGCCTGGCCGGCGTGATCCCGAACCGCGCGCCCTCCGCCGCGAACCGCAGGTCGCAGGCGGCCGCGAGCTGGCAGCCGCCGCCCACGCAGTACCCCTCGATCGCGGCGAGCGTCGGCTTGCCGAACGCGGCGAGCGCCCGCTCGGCGACCGTCGACAGGTGCGAGTCGTCGTCGCGGTGGATGTCGTCCAGCTCGGAGATGTCGGCGCCCGCGCAGAAGTTCCCGCCCGCCCCCGTCAGCACCACGACCCGGACGTCCGGATCGGCGGCGAACCCGTCCAGGATGCCGGGCAGCGCCCGCCACATGTCCGCCGACATGGCGTTCCGCTTGGCCGGCCGGTCGATCGTGACCGTCCCGACGCCCCCGGCCGCCTCGAACCGCAGCCCCTCGCCCATCGTCCTCCCTCGCCCGCGCAGCGCGGCTCATCGTATTCGCCCGCGGCCCGGCGCCCCGCCACCGGACCGGCCGCCGGAACCTGGAGGCCGCTCCGGTAGTCATATTCATCGTCAGCGTGAACACCGTCAGCATGGAACACCGGGCACGCGGGTCGGGGGACGCCGCGGCCCGGACCGACGCAGGGGGACAACCGCGTGAAAGCCGTCTCCGACCTGGGGGAATGCGAAAGAGCCCTCGATTGCTGTACTGTCAAGGCAACGTCCTTGGACTATCACGACTCGCGTCGAGGACGTCTCTTCCCCGCCCGGGCCATCTGAGCGCCCGGTGAGTTTCGGTCCGGTACGCACACGGCGTGCGGGGCCACCGCACAAGGGAGCCGACGTCAGCCCGGTGGACCGAGCTGCATCCTTCGCATTCCTCTCGCGTACGCGCCGCGGGTTCCGCCGCCGTACGCGGACTTCGACCCCGGGCGGCGCCGCCCACCGTGCGCCCGCCTGAGAAGGGACCCGTATGTCCGCCCCCACCCTCGAATCAGAACCGGCAGCAGGCCGCAAGGCCCCCGCACGCGGCGCGCACGCCATGTCCGCGCAGAGCGCCCGCAAGGACGGGCGGCAGCAGCAGCGGCGCCCGGCCGACGACGCGCCGACCGTCCCCTTCCACGGCCTCCTCTCCCTCCAGGACAAGCACGCGTTCGTCCGCACGTCCGGCTACCTCGCCGGCCCGGACGACGTGCACGTCTCCCTCGCCCAGGTCAAGGCGCACCACCTGCGTCCCGGCGACGTCGTCGCCGGCTTCGCCAGGGCGCCCAAGCAGGGCCGGGGCGACGCCCCCTCCCTCGCCCGCGTCGAGACCGTGAACGGCCTCCCGGTGGCGGAGGCGGCGAACCGGCCCGAGTTCGGCGCGCTGACCCCGCTGTTCCCCGACGAGCGGCTCCGCCTGGACACCGGCCCGCTCGCGACCCGCGTCATCGACCTGGTCGCGCCGATCGGCAAGGGGCAGCGCGGCCTCATCGTGTCGCCCCCGAAGGTCGGCAAGACGATGGTGCTGCAGGCCGTCGCGAACGCCATCGCGGAGAACAACCCCGAAGTGCACCTGATGGTCCTGCTCATCGACGAGCGGCCCGAGGAGGTCACCGACCTGCAGCGGACCGTGCGCGGTGAAGTGATCCACTCGACCTTCGACCGTCCCGCTCGCGACCACACCGCGCTCGCCGAGCTCGCCGTGGAGCGGGCCAAGCGCCTCGTCGAGCAGGGCCACGACGTCGTGATGCTGCTCGACTCGATCACCCGGCTCGGCCGCGCCTACAACCTCGCGGCGCCCTCCAGCAGCCGCATCCTCGCCGGCGGCGTCGCGACGACCGCGATCTACCCGCCGAAGAAGTTCTTCGGCGCCGCCCGCAACATCGAGAACGGCGGCTCGCTCACCATCCTCGCCACCGCGCTGGTGGAGACGGGGTCCCGCATGGACGACGTCTTCTTCGAGGAGTACAAGGGCACCGGCAACATGGAGCTGAAGCTCGACCGGAGCCTCGCCGACCGCCGCGTCTTCCCCGCCGTCGACATCGAGGCGTCCGGGACCCGCCGCGACGAGCTGCTGATGTCCCCCGAGGAGCTCGCCCTCTCCTGGCGCCTGCGCCGCGCCCTCCAGGGCCTGGACAAGCAGGCGGCGGTCGAGCAGCTCCTGGAGAAGATGAAGGGCACCTCCTCCAACGCCGAGTTCCTCCTGCGCCTCCAGCAGACGACCTGACCGGCCCCGCGATCCGGCCGGGGCTCAGCCGCCGTTCTCCGGCCTGAACGACTTGAGGATCCTGTCGTAGAGGCGCTGGCCCGGCGTCCACTCCGGGTCGGGCGCGTGGAAGCAGAACTCGTACCCGGCCGCACGGCCGCACAGCACGTGCCGGACGGCGTCGTGGACACCGTCCCGCCAGGTGAACTCCCATTCGGCGGCGCCGTCGACGACCTCGGGCACCGGTTCCAGCCGCAGCCGCTCGTAGCCGGGATAGCGGTGCTCCACCACGGCTTCGCGCTCCTCCGCGCGCAGCCCGGCCAGCGAGTCGCCGGGGACCGGGGCGATGCGCAGCCCCCGTCCGGTGCCGGCGTCCTTCCAGGTCATCACGCCGCCACGCCGTTCCGCCTGCCAGCCCGCGGGCACCCGCACCGAGTAGGCGCCCGCCTCGTGGTACTTCGCCGTCTTCACCGACACGCCCGCCGCCGGACGCAGCGCGACCGCGTCGCCCTTGCCGATCGACGTCCACCGGGCCGTCCATGTGCCCGCCCCGGCCGCGAGCGCCGCGAGCAGCGCCACGCTGACCACCGTCCCGGGCCGCATCCGCTGCGACGGAAGCGCCGGGACGCGCCATCCCGCCCGCCGCGAACCGCACGGCGGCTTGCCGGACCGGTCCCCGGGCGGCCTGCCGCCGCGCAGCGTCCACGGGACCCGCGGCCCGCGCGGGACCGGCGCCCTCGGCGCGTCCCGCGACACCCAGGCGCCGCTGAGCGCCCACGGGACGCGGCGCCCGAGGACGGTGCGGTGCGCGGAGAAACGGCGGGGATGCGGCACCGGCGCACGGGTGAAACCAGGTTCCGGGACCGTTCCGATAACCTTTTGCAGCATTTCCGCGGTGGCCTCGGCCGTCAATCGGTCCTCCGGCCGCTGCCGCAGCAGCCCTTCGATGACCGGACCCAGCGGCCCGGCCCGTACGGGGCGCGCATAGTCGCCCAGAAGAACCGCCACCATCGACGCGAGGGCGTGGCAACGCAGGAAAGGCGAAAAACCCTCGACCGCCGTGTAAAGCGTCGCGCCGAGCGACCAGAGGTCGGACGCCTCAACGCTCGGCAGGCCGTCCACCCGTTCCGGCGGGAGGTACGCGGGAGAGCCCTCGATGCCGGCGAGCAGGGTGTCGGCCGGCTGCGGGCCCTTGCCGGTGTGGACGGCCAGGCCGAAGTCGCTGAGCAGGACGCGCCCGTCGTCGCACAGCAGGACGTTGCTGGGCTTGACGTCGCGGTGCAGGATGCCCGCCGCGTGCGACGCGCGGAGCACCGACAGGACCGCCGCGCCGATCTCCGCCGCCCGGCGCACGCCGAGCGGGCCGTCCTCCGTGACCAGCCTGTGCAGGGAGCACGACTCCAGGAACTCCATGACGATCCAGGGGCGGCCGTCCTCGATGATGAGGTCGTGCACGGCGACGACGCCGGGATGGCGCAGGGCGGCGGTCGCGCGGGCCTCGGAGAACAGGCGCCTGCACATCACCCTGCGCTCGCTCTCGGTGATGCGCGGGGGGAGATGGACCTCCTTGACCGCGACGTCCCGATCGAGCATCTCGTCGTACGCCCGCCAGACGGTGCCCATGCCGCCTCTGCCGACGACAGAGAGCAGGCGATACCGGCGCGCGAGCGGTATCAGTCGATCCCCACTCATGCGGCGGTTAATCGCCGGAACGCGCTCAAGGCACGCTCCCTCGGCATCAATTGATTCTTGACTGGCCGCCGCCGAGGAAAAAGCGCCCGGGCGTGGTATAACCCACGCGCGGTGACTTTACCAAGGCTCTACGCGAGCACGCTCCTGGCCCACTTGTAATCGGACTTCCCGACGGCGGTTCGCTGTACCTCGTCGACCAGGGTCATCTGCCGCGGAAGCTTGTAGCCCGCGAGCCGTTCGCGGCAGTACTCGGTCAAATCCTCAAGGGTCACGGTCGCGCCGGGACGCGCGGAGACGACGGCGGCGACGCGCTGCCCGAACCGCTCGTCCGGCAGGCCCACGACGACCGCGTCCTCCACGGCGGGGTGGTCCTTGAGCGCGACCTCGACCTCCTCCGGGTACACCTTCTCGCCGCCCGTGTTGATCACCAGGGAGCCGCGGCCGAGCAGCGTGATCGTCCCGTCCTCCTCCAGGCTCGCGAAGTCGCCGGGGACCGACCAGCGCGTCCCGTCGGCGGCGGTGAAGAACGTCGACGCCGTCTTCGCGGGATCGTTGTAGTAGCCGAGCGGGATGTGGCCGCTTCGGGCCAGCCTGCCGATCTCGCCGGGCCGGACGACGTTCAGGTCGTCGTCGAGGACGGTGATGCCGGGCTTCATCAGGAACCGGGCCGTCCCCTCCCTGCCTCCGACGGACGGGCCGCACGCACCGGTCTCCGACGCGCCGTAGTTGTCGAGGAACATGACGTTCGGCAGGTGCCTCTGCAGCGCGGCCTTCGCCCCCTCGGTCAGCGGCGCGCCGCCGGACGCGATCGCCATCAGCGAGGAGGTGTCGTGGTCGCCGGAGGCGAGCGCCTTCGCGACCGGGCGCGCCATGACGTCGCCGACCAGCATCATCACGTTCGCCTGCTCCTCGGCGAGCAGCCGCAGGGCCTGGTCCGCGTCGAACGCGTGGTCCGTGTAGAGGACGACCTTGGCGCCGCTGAACAACCCCATGAACGCGACCCACTGGCCGGCGCCGTGCATGACGGGCGCGCAGTCGAGCACGGCCATCGCGGGCTGGTCGGCGTTGGCGGCCAGCTCGTCGGGGCTGCCGATGGGGTCGCCGAGGACGTTCCCGCCGCCGAGCGCGCCGAAGAAGATGTCCTCGCAGCGCCACTCGACGCCCTTCGGATAGCCGGTCGTGCCGCCCGTGTACATGATGTAGCGGTCGTCGCCGGAGCGTTCGGGGAAGTCGTCGCCGGTGGCGGCGCCCGCCAGCGCCTTCTCGTACTCGACCGCGCCGGGGATCTCGGCCGCGGAGCCGTCCTCCAGCACGACGACGTGCCGCAGCTCCGGCAGCTCGCCGCGGATCTCCTCCACCCTGGCCAGCAGCGAACGCTCCCCGATGAGCGCCACCGAGTCGGAGTCGGCCAGGACGTGGCGCAGCTCGGCGGCGACGTAGCGGAAGTTCACCGGGATCGGCACCGCACGGATCTTGAACGTGCCGAGCATCGCCTCGATCCACTCGGCCCGGTTGTGGGCGAGGATCGCCACGTGCTCGCCCGGCCGCACCCCGGCCTCGGCGAGATGGTGCCCGACCCGGCTCGCCCGCTCGCTGAGCTGCCGGTACGTCCGCCGCTCCCCGCCGGCCACCAGGGCGGGGCGGTCCGGCCCCGCCGCGGCCAGGATCTCGAGCAGGTCGGCCAGGTTGTAGCTTCGCGCCATGCCACGTCCTCGCGTGTCGGGGTGGGGACTGACCCCGATCCTCCATGGGGACCGGCGCCGACTCAATCCTTGTCGACATTCGGTCCAATGAGATGAGTCACATATCACGTGCCTGATCCGGCCACGCCCAAGGTTCTTACACGGCTCTTATCTGGGTACCGGCATGCTTGGCCGTAACGATTGAGTATCAGACGGGGGTAGTGGTGAGCGCAGGTGCGATGGCGTGGACCCCGCCGACGTGGGAGGAGATCGTCAGCGAGCACTCGACCCGGGTGTTCCGGCTGGCGTACCGGCTGACGGGCAACCGCCACGACGCCGAGGACCTCACCCAGGACGTCTTCATCCGGGTCTTCCGCTCCCTGTCCTCCTACAGTCCCGGCACGTTCGAGGGCTGGCTGCACCGGATCACGACGAACCTGTTCCTCGACCGCGCCCGCCGCAAGCAGCGCATCCGGTTCGACCTCCTCGCCGACGACGCCGCCGAGCGCCTGCAGGGCCGCGAGCCGGGTCCCGCGCAGGCCTACGACGAGCGGCACCTCGACCACGACATCCAGAAGGCGCTGGACGGGCTCGCCCCCGAGTACCGCGCCGCGGTCGTCCTGTGCGACATCGAGGGCCTGTCGTACGAGGAGATCGCCGCGTCGCTGAACGTCAAGCTCGGCACGGTCCGCTCCCGCATCCACCGGGGCCGCGCGCAACTGCGCACCGCCCTGGAGCACCGCCGCCCCGCCGAGTGCACCGTGACGAGCATCACTAGTGACCGCTGAGTAACTTCCGGCCTACCCTTCGCCCGTGGACAAAGCGCGGGTGAACATCGCTTTCGAGCGCCGCGGCGAGGGGCCGCCCCTCGTCCTGCTGCACGGCATCGGCCACCGCCGCCAGGGGTGGGCCCCGGTCATGGACCTGCTCGCCGCCGAACGCGAGGTCTTCGCGGTCGACCTGCCCGGCTTCGGCGACTCCCCGCCGCTGCCCGACGGCGCCCCCTACACGCTGGACACGGCCGTCTCCGCCCTCACGGACGCCTTCGCCGCCCTCGGCCTGGACCGCCCGCACATCGCGGGCAACTCCCTCGGCGGCCTGTTCGCCCTCGAAGCCGCCGACCGCGGCCTCGCCAGCTCGGCGACCGCCCTGTCCCCGGCCGGTTTCTTCACCAACCTGGAGTTCCGCTACGGCATGTCGGTGCTGCGCGCGTCACGGCTCGGCGCCCGCGTCCCCGAGACCTTCCTCACCCGGCTGGCCCGCTCCCCGCGCCGCCGCACGCTCATGTTCGGCATGATCTACGGCCGTCCCGACCTGATGGACATCGAGACCCTCGCGGGCGACGCCCGAGCCATGCGCGACGCCCCGGGCTTCGAGCCCACCCTCCGCGCGGGCCGCACCACCCGGTTCCTCGGCTCCTGCGCCGACGTCCCCGTGACCATCGCCTGGGGCACGAAGGACCGCCTGCTCCTGCGCAGCCAGGCCATCCGCGCCCAGCGCCGCCTTCCCCACGCCCGCTTCGTCTGGCTGGAGGGCTGCGGCCACGTCCCCATGGCCGACGACCCAGCCCTCGTGGCGAAGGTCCTGCTGGAGGGCAGCGCGCACCCGCTCCGCGCCGCCCGTCCCGAGGCCGCCGCGTCCTAGGCCCCAGGCTCCCTGGGGCTTCAGTCGCCCTGGGGCTTCAGTCGCTCGGTCAGGTAGGCGAGGATCTCGTCCCTGGCCCGGAGCGTGGGGTGCCCTTCCTCGTCCACGAGGTGGGCGGTGACGACGCTGTGGGGGCTCGCGACCACGTCGCGGAAGAACGGCGGCGGGTCGGTGTTCGCGACGCCGCCGGGGAGCACGCGCCCGTCGAAGGCGTCCCCGAGCAGGGCCCGGTAGGCGGCGAACCGCTGGCCGGTGCACCACCGGTCGTTGTCGAAGCGGTAGGCGAGAACGGTCAGGCCGTCGCGCGCGACGCGCTCCTTCACCGCGCGGGCGTCCTCGTCGCCGAGTTCCAGGCCGGCGGGGTCGTCCAGCGGCAGTGACGGGTGGTTGACGACCGGCGCTATGACGGCCGGTTCGAGCGCCATGGTGAGGGCGAAGTTCCCGGTGAAGCAGAGCCCGATCGCTCCGACCCCCGGCCCGCCGCACTCGGCGTGGGCCTGGCGGGCGAGCCCGCGCAGCCATGCCGTGACGGGACTGGTGCCGCCCCCGGCGAACGCCCGGAACTCGGCACTCACACACGTCCGGCGGACGATCCGCTCGCCGTCCTCGGTCGTGGGGTGGGCGCCGTCGCGGCCGAAGAGCGAGGGAACGTGGACGGTGAGGCCCGCGTCCCGCACCCACCGCGCCAACCGCAGGACGTCTGGACTGATGCCGGGCATCTCGGGCATCACCACGACGGCCGGGCCGGTGCCCGCGACGTACACCGTCTTCACCACCCCGTCCACGTCCACGAGCCGACGGGAGAAATCCGAGATCGGGTCGTCAAGGTGCTCGTCGAGAGTGTTCATGGAGACAGCGTGGCCGGACGGCGGGCCGCCCCGGGAGAGGCCGGATCGCCATGTGCGGGGGTAATCTCGCCACAGGATGAAGGGCGGGAGGCGGGCGTGGGCGCGTTGCGGGTGGCGGTGCTGGCTTATCCGGGCTGCTTCGCCTCGGAGGTGTTCGGCGTGCCCGATCTGCTGACGATGGCCGGGCACGTCGCCGGTCCGGATCGCGCCGGTTACGAGGTGTCGGTGGTGTCGCCGCGCCGCCGCGTGGTCGCCTCCGGAGGCGTGGCGCTGGCCGCCTCCCCGCTCCGCGAGGCCGACGTCCTCGTCGTGCCGGGTTTCGAGCTCCATCCGGGTCTCGACGTGGACGCGAAGCTCGCGGGGCTGGCCCCGGAGGTCGCGGCCGTCCGCTCGCACGCCGCCGCGGGCGGCGCGGTGGTCTCGATCTGCGTCGGCGCGTTCCTGCTCGCCGCAGCCGGGCTGCTCGACCGGCGCCGGGCCACGACGGCGTGGCTGTTCGCGGACGAGCTGGCCCGGCGCTGCCCGTCCTCCGACGTCCGGCCCGACCTCCTGGTCGTCACCGACGCGGGCGTGACCACCACGGCGGCGTTCAGCGCCATGTACGACTTCGCCCTGGAGCTGGTGCGCCGGCACAGCGGCGCCGGCGTGGCGCGGGCGACCGCGCGGATGGCGCTCGTGGACGACGCGCGCTCGTCCCAGGCCCCGTACGTCGACGCCCGGCTCCTTCCGCAGCCCGGGCACGAGTTCTCCCGCCGGGTCATGCGGCACCTGGACCAGGCCCTCGCCGCCCGGTACGACCTCGCCGCGCTGGCCGAGGCGTTCAACGTCAGCACCCGGACGCTGCTGCGGCGCTTCGCGCAGGAGACGGGCCGAAGCCCGCTGGAGTACCTCCAGTCGGCCCGCGTCCGGCGCGCACGCCACCTCCTGGAGACCACGGACCGGACGGTCGCCGCCATCGCCGCCGCGGTCGGGTACCGGGACCCCGGGACCTTCGCCGCCCTCTTCGCCAAGCACACCGGGCGGCGCCCGAAGGACTACCGCGCGACCTTCCGGCGTCCCGTCCGCTGACCGCCCGGACGTGAGAAGGCCGGGGTCCGCGCGACGGGTGGCGCGGACCCCGGCCTCACGGGGGCCTCAGCCGGTGACCGGGAGGTCGCCGGGGACCGGGGTCGGGGCGGGGGCCTCGCCGGGCGGGGCCGAGGGCGTCGAGGGCTCGCCCGGCTGCGACGGCTGGGACGGCTTGCCGGGCTGACCGGGCTGGCCAGGCTGGCCGGGCCCGCTCTTGCCGCAGCTGGCGGACGCGATGCTGATCGTCTGCGTCTTGCCCGCCAGGGTCGCCGACACCTCGATGGCGGTGACCGTGAGGTTCCCGTCGTAGCCGCGGACCTGCTTGTTCAGCGTGACCGTGACCGCGCCGAGGCCCTTCAGGTCGGTGGTGACGGTGGTGTTGGGCGTCGCGCCGAGCTTCAGCGCCCGGGTGCCCAGCGTCGCGCCCACCACGTGGGAGACCCCGGTGCCGTTCTCGCACTTGGCGGAGACCGCGTGCGCGGACAGGCCGAGCTTGGCCACCCGCAGGTCGGCGACGGACGCGCGGCCGTGCCCGGCCCAGGCGGAGCCGTTCAGCAGCCGCGCCTCGACGAGCGGGTTGGCGGGCAGCTCCGCCGCGCTCTTGCTGGTGGGCCGCTGCGCCGCGGACGCCACCGAGGAGGTCGGCGGGACGACGACGGAGCCGGTGGCGGAGATGGCGACCGCCGAACCGGCGCCGCCGGGGGCGGCGGACGGGGCGGCGGAGGCGGGGGCGGCGGACAGGGCGAAGGGCAGGGCCAGCGCGCCGGCGACGGCCGCGCACTTGCTGAGTGCCTTCAAACGCACGGTTCTCTCCTCAGGGGTTCGTGATCGTGGGGATGGGGTGGGGTTCGGCGGCCCGGCCGTACGGCCGGGTGGATCGCGGGAGCGTCAGTCCGTGATCTGGACGGACGTACCGAGCGGGACCTTGGCGAGCTGCTTCAGCGCGTCGGCGGGCACGCGTACGCAACCGTGCGTGACGGCCTTGCCGAACACCGACTTCGTCGGCCAGCCGTGGAACGCGACCGTCCCGGGGCCGCCGCCGAAGGTGTCGAGGGTGGCCGAGTGCGCGCCCACCGGCAGGACCAGCGGGCTGTAGGTGGGCTTCTCGGGGGCGAGGGAGGCGAGCAGGAACGTCCGTCCGGTGGGCGTCGGCGTCTTCGGCGCGCCGACCGCCACCGACCACGCGCCCACCTGGCGGCCGCCCCGGAGCAGGGTCAGCCTCCTGTCGCCGAGGTCCACCTTGACGGCACTGGAACTGCGCGCGGCCTTCAGGCCGGAGTCGGGGATCCAGCCGGTCACGCCGTTCGGGCGGCTCGGCAGCAGCACGCGCCGCCAGCCGGGGCGGCTCTCCACGACGGGCACCCAGGTGGGGCCCTTGAGCTGGGTGCTCGGCAGCTCCGCGACGGCGGGCGCGCCCGGCTTCGCCGACACGGGAACCGTGTCGTTCGGGTGCACCACGGTCCCGTCGCTCCTGGCGGACGGGGCCTCGTCCCGCGGCAGGTCGTCCAGCGTCGTGTACGTGGTGGCCTCGGGCAGCCTCTCCAGGCCGCCGGCGGGGGACGCGCCGGCGGCCGCCCCCTTGTGCCCTCCGCCGCAACCGGTCACGATCAGGGCCGTCACCAGCAGGGCCGGTGCCGCCGTCCGGGCCGTCCGCCCGGCGGCGCGCGGTGGTTCGTCGCTCACGAAGACTCCAAGTGATCCCGCCGGAAAGGGGCTCCGGCTCGCCTCTGTGCCCGGTCTCTACGCGCGAGGGCCCGGGGAGGTTGCACGGTGTGCGGAAGAAGTCGCGATCCGTGCTCCGCCGCCTTCTCCACCGCCTTTTCAGGCCGGTGCCGCGTTGCGGGAACAAGCCGGGATTGACATCTGTTTGAACCCTCAACTAACCTTCGACGAGTTCGTTGAAGTTTCAAGCATTGCGACAGGAGTTCCCATGAGCATCGCCGCCGTCGCCCCCGAGCTGACCGCCGGAACCTGGAACATCGACCCCGCCCACTCCGAGGTCACCTTCGTCATCCGGCACCTGATGACCAAGGTGCGCGGCACGTTCACCGACTTCACCGGGTCCGTGCAGATCGCCGAGGAGCTGTCGGAGTCCACCGCCACGGCGGAGATCCAGGTCACCTCGATCGACACCCGCCACGCCGACCGGGACGCCCACGTGCGGACCTCGGACGTCCTCGACGTGGAGAACCACCCGACCATGACCTTCGCGACCAAGGGCGTCCGCGCGCAGGACGGCGAGTACCTCCTGGACGGCGAGCTGACGATCAAGGGCGTCACCCGTCCGATCACCCTCACGGTCGAGTACAACGGCGTCGGCGAGGACCCGTGGGGCGGCACCCGCGCAGGCTTCTCCGCCACGACCACGATCAACCGCAAGGACTGGGGCATCGAGTTCAACGTGCCGCTGAAGGGCGACAAGGCCCTGCTCGGCGACAAGGTCGACATCCAGCTGGAGATCCAGGCGGTCCGCGCCTGAGGGTCCCACGACTGCCGGAAGGGCCGCCCGTCCCGGGCGGCCTTTCCGCTGTTCCCCGGGGTGTTATTCCAGGGGCAGGCGCAGGGCGAAGCGGGCGCCGGACGGGTGGTCCTCGATCCGCAGCGTCCCGCCGTGCGCCCGGGCGATCTCGCGGGCGATCGCGAGGCCGAGGCCGGCGCCGCCGGTGCCGCGGCTGCGCGCGGAGTCCAGGCGGGTGAAGCGCTCGAAGACGCGTTCCCTGTCGGCGGGCGGGACGCCGATGCCGTCGTCGGCGACGACGAGCAGCGCCCGGCCGCCGTCCCTGCCCACCTCCACCGTCACGCACGATCCGGCGTAGCGCTCGGCGTTGTCGAGCAGGTTGCCCAGCAGCCGGACGAGCTGCATCCGCACCCCGCGCACCTCGACGCCGCGGGACAGCTCGGTGACGATCTTCAGATCGGACGAGCGCCGGCGGACCTCGGCGCCGGCGAGCGCCGCCAGGTCGATCGGTTCCTGCGCCGCGCTCCCGCCGGTCCCGATGCGGGCGAGCAGCAGCAGGTCGGTGACGATCGACTCCAACCGGTCGGTGTCACGCAGCGCCGACGCGATGACGCCCCGCAGGTCGTTGTCCTCCGGGTGCATGGAGGCGTCCTCCAGGTTGGCCCGGAGCCCCGCGATCGGGGTGCGCAGCTCGTGTGAGGCGTCCGAGGCGAACTGCCGCTGCCGTGCGACGGCCCGCTCCAGCCGGTCGAGCGTCTCGTTGGCGGTTCGGGCGAGCTGCGCGATCTCGTCCTGGCCCGGGGGCTGCGGCACCCGGCGACTGAGGTCCGTGGCGCTGATCTCCGCGAGCTGGGTGCGGATCGCCTCGACGGGGCCGAGCGTGCGCCCGACGACGCGCCAGGTGACCCCCGCGGCGACGGCGGCCAGCAGCAGCACGCCCGAGCCGAGCGCCCCCTCCAGGAGACCGTCCACCAGATAGGACGGCTGCCGCGCGGCCGCGTACACCACGACGGAGTCGCGCGCGGTGCTGACCCGGATGGCCTCGGCCACGAAGCACTCCCGGTCCGGCCATCGGCCGCGGCACTCGGTGAAGTCCTGGACCCGCATGTTGCTCGGCGGCCAGAGTCTGCTCACCGGTGGTCTGTCCGTTGCGGCGGGTGTGGCGTTCGTCACCCGCCCGCCGGGCTCGACGACCTGGATCAGCACGAGGCCGCGGGACTCGTCGCGGATCCGGCCCTCCAGCGTCCCGTCGCGGACGCCGCCGCTGACGCGCCGGGCGTCCACCTGCGTCCGGCGGAGCAGTTCGGCCTTGACGGCGCTGCGCACGGCGACGTCCACGCCGATCGCGGTGACGCCGAGCACCAGTGCGGCGATCACGGCGGCGACGAGCGTGTCCCTGGCCCGGATGGACCGGGGGCGCATGCGCATGGGCCCTCCACGAGGACGTACCGGTCTCCGGGCGTGACGACACACGCTACCGGCCGGTCATGAAACGGGGAGCCCGAAACTGCGCGCCGTGTTTTCACCATCGCTTACTGGGACATCCCGTTTTATGACGATTCCCTCCGGAGTACAGGGACGGACACACATGGGCAGGGACGTGGCTTCGGTCTCCATCAGCGGCGAGGACCGGCGACGGTATCGCGACAAGGTGCGCAGGTGCCTCGACGTGCTGGCCCGGATGCTGGGCGAATCCCAGTTCGACTTCGAGCGCCCGCACATCGGCCTGGAGATCGAGCTCAACCTGATCGACTCGCTCGGCGACCCGCTGATGCGCAACGCGGACGTGCTCAAGGCGATCGCGGACCCGGCGTGGGCCACCGAGCTGGGCCAGTTCAACCTGGAGATCAACATCCCGCCCCGGGAGCTCGGCGGCGAGGGCACGGGAGCCCTGGAGACGGAGGTCCGCGACCACCTCGCGCACGCCGACGACCGGGCCCGCGAGGTGGGCGGCCGGCTCGTGATGATCGGCATCCTGCCGACCCTGCGGCGCACCGACATCGGCGAGGAGACCCTGTCCTCCAACGCCCGCTACAAGATGCTGAACGACCAGATCTTCGCCGCGCGGGGGGAGGAGATGCGCATCGACATCGACGGTCCCGAGCCGCTGCGCATGCACACCGACACGATCATCCCCGAGGCCGCCTGCACCAGCGTCCAGTTCCACCTGCAGGTCAGCCCCGACGAGTTCGGCGCGTACTGGAACGCGGCCCAGGCCGTCGCGGGCGCGCAGGTCGCGATGGGCGCCAACTCGCCGTTCCTGTTCGGCCATCAGCTCTGGCACGAGACCCGCATCACCCTGTTCGAGCAGGCCACCGACACCCGCCCGGACGAGCTGAAGACGCAGGGCGTCCGGCCCCGCGTGTGGTTCGGCGAACGCTGGATCACCTCCGTGTTCGACCTCTTCGAGGAGAACGCCCGGTACTTCCCGTCCCTGCTGCCGCTGTGCGACGACGAGGACCCCCGCGAGGTGCTGGACCAGGGCGGCATCCCCGAGCTCGGCGAGCTCACCCTCCACAACGGAACGATCTACCGCTGGAACCGCCCCATCTACGCCGTCGTGAAGGGCCGCCCCCACCTGCGCGTGGAGAACCGCGTCCTGCCGGCCGGGCCGTCCGTCGCCGACGTCGTCGCCAACGGCGCCTTCTACTACGGCGTCGTCCGGATGCTGGCCGAGGAGGACCGCCCCGTCTGGTCCCGCATGTCCTTCGCCACCGCCGAGGAGAACCTGCACCGCGCCGCACGCGGCGGCCTCGAATCGACCCTCTACTGGCCCGGCATGGGCGAGGTGCCCGCCGCCGAGCTCGTCCTGCGCAAGCTGCTCCCCCTCGCCCACGAGGGGCTCGACCGCTGGGGCGTCGACCCCGCCCGCCGCGACCGCCTCCTCGGCATCATCGAGCGCCGCTGCGTCACCGGCCAGACCGGCGCCGCCTGGCAGATCAACACCGTCCGGGCCCTGGAGGAGGAGCACGGCGTCGGCCGCCACGACGCCCTGCGCATGATGACCCGCGCCTACGTCGAGCACGGGCGCGACAACGAGCCCGTCCACACCTGGTAGTCCGAGGATCTTCACAGCTCCCGCACAGACCACACCCCGCCTCCACGAATCGGCCTTCTAGAGTCGGTGGCGTGAGTGGACACGAGACGCGCGTCCTCGTCGTCGAGGACGAGCCGACGATCGCGCGGGCGGTGGCCGACCGGCTGGCGGCCGAGGGCTTCGGCGTCGAGACGGCCGGGGACGGGCCCTCGGCGGTCGAGCGCGCCCGCGCGTACGAGCCGCACCTCATCGTGCTGGACGTGATGCTGCCCGGGTTCGACGGCCTTGAGGTCTGCCGCCGGGTCCAGGCGGAACGTCCCGTGCCCGTGCTGATGCTGACGGCGCGCGACGACGAGACCGACCTGCTCGTCGGCCTCGGCGTCGGCGCCGACGACTACGTGACCAAGCCGTTCAGCATGCGCGAGCTGGTGGCGCGCATACGCGCCGTGCTGCGCCGCGTCGAGCGGCCCGCGATGGACACCGGGGGCGGGCGGGTGCGCGTCGGAGACCTGGAGGTCGACCAGCGGGCCCGCCGGGTGCGCCGGGACGGCCGCGAGGTGCACCTCACGCCGACCGAGTTCGACCTGCTCGCGTGCCTGCTGCGCAACCGGGGGACGGTGCTCACCCGCGCCGTCCTGCTGGAACGGGTGTGGGACTGGGCGGACGCGTCCGGCACTCGGGTCGTCGACAGCCACGTCAAGGCCCTGCGGCGCAAGCTCGGCCAGGAGCTGATCCGTACCGTGCACGGCGTCGGCTACAGCCTGGAGGCCGCGCCGTGACCGCCGAGGGCGCCGGTCTCGCCCGCAGGCTGTGGGCGCGGCTGCCCCGGCCGCTGGACCCGCTCCGGTCGATCAAGGTGAAGTTCGGCGTCGTGGTCGTCGTGACCGCGTGCGTCGCCGTCCTGATCGTGCTGTGGGGGTACCCGCTGGGGTTCCGCGCCCGGCAGACGATGCCGCTCGGCGTGCTCATCTCGCTGGTCGTCATCCAGCTGCTCGCCCACGGCATGACCGCGCCGCTGCGCGAGATGACCGCGGCGGCGCGGGCGATGGCGCGCGGCGACTACAGCCGCCGGGTGCGCGCCACCTCGCGCGACGAGGTCGGGGAGCTGGCGCAGGCGTTCAACCGGATGGCCGCCGACCTCGCCGAGGTCGACCGGCAGCGCCGCGAGTTCGTCGCGAACGTCTCGCACGAGCTGCGCACCCCCATCAGCGCGCTGCGGGCCGTCCTGGAGAACGTCGCGGACGGCGTCACGCCCGCGACGCCCGACGTCCTGGAGACGGCCCTCGACCAGACCGAGCGGCTCGGACGCCTCGTCACCCAGCTGCTGGACCTGTCGCGGGTCGAGTCGGGCGCGGCGGCGCTCGACGTGACCGACCTCGACATCGCCGGCTTCGTCGCCGACGTCGTCGCGGAGGCGCGGGCGGGCCGCCCGGAGGCGGTGTTCGAGCCGGACGTCACGCCCGGCCTGCGCGCCGCCGCCGACCGCGACCGCCTCCACCAGGTCGTCGCCAACCTGCTCGACAACGCCGCCCGGCACAGCCCGGACGGCCGCCCCGTCACGGTCACGGCCCGGCCTGCGAACCCGCCCGGCGGACTGGTCATCGAGGTGGCCGACGAGGGGCCCGGCATCCCGCCCGAGGAGCGCGCCCGCGTGTTCGAGCGCTTCTCCCGCGGGTCCGCGTCCGGCGCCGGTACGCCCGGCGGCGGCACGGGGCTGGGCCTGGCCATCGCGAACTGGGCCACCGAGCTGCACGGCGGCGACATCACCGTCATGGACACCCCCACCGGCTGCCGCATCCGCGTCGTGATCCCTCCGGACCTCGCTACCCGGTCAGATCCATGGTGAGCAGGGCGAACGCGGCGAGAGTCGAGTCGTCGGTGATGCGGCCGTCCCGGACGAGCGCCTTGAACTCCTCCCGCGACACCCACTTCTGCCGCATGTCCTGCTCCTCGGGCTCCCGGTCGGCCTCCCCGGCCTCCAGGTCGGACGCGACGAAGATCGTGAAACCCTGACCGCTCGTCCCGTGCGCGCAGTGCAGGTACCCGAGGCGCCGCAGCGTCCCGGCGCGCAGCCCGGTCTCCTCGGCGAGCTCCCGCCGGGCCAGCTCCTCCGGGTCGGCCTCGCGCCGGCCGGGGGCCGAGCCCTGCGGGAAGCTCCACGTGCGCCTGCCGATCGGGTACCGGTACTCCTCGACGAGGTGGAACCCGTCCCCCTCTTCCGGGATGACCAGCACGAAGTCGGGCTTGTCGACCACCCCGTACATGCCGCGCGAACCGTCCAGCCGCTCGACCTCGTCCTCCCGGACGACCATCCACGGGTTCTCGTAGACGACGCGCGACGCGACCTGGCGCACCGCGGGCCGCTCCTCGCCGCTCATACGCCCGCCCCGTAGCGGTAGACGAGTTCGTGCCGGTCGCCGACCACCACCCGGTGCGTGGCCTCGACGACCCGCTCGTTCTGGTCGTGGGCACGGCGCCACAGCGTCAGGACGGGCTGGTCGGGCTTGATCTCCAGCGTCTCCTGCTCGTCCGGGCGGGGCAGCCGGCACGTCACCGACTCCTCGAACGTGATCCGGTAGCCCGCCTCCTCCAGCCGGGAGTAGATGCCGCCCGGCCCCGTGTCGACCTCGCGCAGGACCGGGATCTGCTCCACGATCTCAAGGACCACCCAGGTCGTCGCCGTCTGGACGGGCGGCTCCCCCTCGACGCCCTGGACGCGCGCCCGCTCCAGCACCCGCGCCCCGACCGGGACGTCCAGGCGGAACGCGAGCCGGTCGTCGGCCTCCACCTCGGCGACGGCGGTCCGGGTGAACGGGGTGCGCCCGTCCCGCCGCGCCGACACGTGGAACCCGCGCCAGTCCCCGACCTGGCGCGTGATGTCGGACGCCGCGCGCCGCACCCGCGGAGCCGCCCGCACCTGCGCGCCCGCGCCGTGCCGCAGATGGACGAGGCCCTGCTCGGCCAGCAGCCGCAGCGCCCGCCGGACGGTGGAGCGGTCGGCCTCGTACACGCGCGCCAGTTCCCGCTCGGACGGCAGCCAGGCGGCCGGGTCCAGCTCGCCCTCGACGATACGAGCGGCGAGCGCGTTGCTGATCGCCTGTGCCTTCGCGGGGGGTCGCGGCATACCAGATCCTGCTCCAGGTCGGTGCATTGACCTCATACCGTACAGATCCCACTTGCTCCCGCACCCTCTTGGGGTTGCGGCGAACTCATTGTGGTCAGTGTTTGGTGGTTCTATGGTAGACCTACCATGAACCGACCGAGGGAGCCCCGCTTCATGTCGGCGACCATGTGCATGCCGGGCTGGCACAGCGAGCGCTCGGACACCGGCCTGCGCGCCACCCGCGTCACCCCCCTGTCGGACTACCAGCTCCTCAACGGCTGCCTTGAGGAGATCGTCGCCACCGACGAGGGCGAGCTGTGGCTGCTCTGCGACGCGCAGACCCGGCTGGCCGAGCGCGTCGCCACCGCCGAGCGGCTGCGGGCCTCCCACCGGCTCTGATCAGCCGCGCCGCAGGGTGACGACCTCGCCCGAGTCCCCGACCGCCGCACGGGCCGGCGGCATGATCCGCTCCCCCGCGTTGTCGGCCAGCAGCGCCCGGGCGCGCAGCACGATCTCCAGGTCGAAGCGCAGGTCCGGGTCCAGGAGCTGGTCGCCGAACAGCTCCTCCAGCTGGCGCAGCCGGTACCGGACGGTCTGCGGGTGGACGTGCAGCCGCATCGCGACCTCGTTGGCGTTGCGTCCCGACTGCAGCCACGCCAGCAGCGTCTCGGCGAGCCGGTCCTGCTGGCTGGCCCGCAGGTGCGCCAGCGGCGCGAGCCTCAGGTCGGCCAGCGAGGTGATGAGCCCCTCGTCCTGGAACAGGATCAGCGTGGACATGTGCTCCACGCTGCGGATCACGCCGCTGTCGGCCTCGATCACGCCGCGCTGGACCAGGCACAGCGTCTTGCGCGCCCACTGGATCGAGCGCGCCGCCTCCATCAGCGGGACGGTCGGGCCGACGACGGCGAGCGTCCCCGACAGGGCGCGGTCCACGAGCTTGGCCCGGCCGGGGCCGTCCGGGTCGGGGATGATCAGGCTGGGGGTGCGCCGGGTCAGGTCGGCCAGCACGTCCGGCGGGAACGCGGGCTGGCGGGTGTCGGCGTGGTGCCGTCCGAGCGCGACCGCGGCGACCGTGCGCGGGACGGGCCAGTGCGCGGCGGCGGCGAGGTCGGCGATCGCCTCCTGCGCGGCGGGCGGGTCGGCGAACAGCAGGTCGAGCAGGCGCTTGCGGCGGCGCTGCATCTCGCCCGCGACCGCCGCCTTGGCCTGCGAGAAACCCTCCGCGGCGGCATGCGCCAGTTCGTCCTGGAACTGCATCAGGACCTCGCCGACGGCGCCGAGGGTGCGCGGCGGCACCTGCAGGGCCTCCGCGCCCTCGGTCATCCGCCGCCACGCCACCATGCCGCCGACCCGCATCGCCGTCTGCATCGCGTCGAGGCTGCGCCCCTCGCCCGCCTCGCCGCGGCCGATGGCGCGAAAGAAGTCGGTCACCGGAGCGGGATCATGGCCGGGATCGGCCACCCGCTCGACGAAGAAGTGGAGCACGCGCTCGACGGCGAGCCGGAGGGTCCCCGAGTAGGAGCCGTCCCCCGGCCGGTCGTACTCCCTGACGCGCGTCTGAATCTCCTGGATCATGTCGTCCGCCACCTCGTCGAGGTGAGGTCGCATGTGATCCGCCAGTTCCCTCGGCAGATCCGCCCACGGGCGCCCGCTGGTGGTCGAACCGTCGTTCGCCACAGAACCTCCCAGCTCCGTCCCCCTGCGTTGCGCGCCGTTCACACGGGGTAATTACTTACTTATGGGACCTGTGTGGGGCAAATCATGACCCGTGAGCGCCCAAGGCGCAAAGTCTAGGTCGGCGAACGACCAGGTTCGGCCGGTGACGTGAGAAAAGTTCACACTTTTTCCCGCCCCCGAGACCCCGCTCCAGCGCAAGGACACCGTCCGGCCTCACACGCCCAAAACAGAGGAAATCCCTACTCACCGTCACAAGCGAAGCCCCACCCGCACCCGGCCAGACGAAACCACGGACACGCGTCCGCCTCCACGATCCGACGCCGCCCACGACACCGACCCGCTCACCGACCGGCCCCCGCCGGGACGCCGAGGGAATCGAGACGGAGGACCGCCGTGGTCGCGGCGTGCGCAATGATCTCGGCGACGGACGCGTCGACGGCGAACGGCAGCTCGGGATCCTGGAATCCGGCCTGCGGCAGGTACGTCGCGAGGACCTCGGCCGCTTCCCGGCCCTCGACCAGGACGGCAGAGTAGTCGGCGTCCGTTCCGCCGGGGCCGTCCCGCTCGACGGTGCAGCGGCCGGCCGCCACGAGGTTGCGCACCCAGTCGCGCCGCCGATGGGACGAGCACAGATAGAGCCTGCCGCCGACCCTGGTCACGTTGATCCCGAACGGGCGGGTCCGCCCGGTGCGCCGTCCCTCCGCCCTGACCACTCGGCGTGCGGGCGCACCCTCGCGATAAGGCTCGACGGGCGCGGCGCGGATGGCCTCGATCGCCCGCGCGGCGGTCTCCCGCCAGTCGGCCTGTGAAGTCATGCGGCACCACTTCCGTTCTCCTCGGATCCGGACCGGCGGTCCGGATATCGCCCGAGCTACCATACGGACCAGCGGTCCGGATAAGCAAGGAGGACGGGTGGGCGGAACGGAACGTGCGGACGCCGCACGCAATCGCGAGGCGATCCTGGCGGCGGCGGCCGAACTGTTCGACCGGGGCAGCGTGCAGGACGTCTCGATGGGCGACATCGCCGACGCGGCCGGGGTGGGAAAGGGAACCGTGTTCCGGCGCTTCGGTGACCGGACCGCGCTCATCCAGGCGGTGCTGCACCCGCGGGTCTCGGCGCTGCGGGAAGCCGTGCGGTCCGGCCCGCCACCACTCGGGCCGGGTGGAGGACCGGGCGAGGCGCTGCACTCCTACATTGACGGCCTCTTCGACTTCGTCTGGGCGAACCGCGGCCTCATCCGCGCGCTGGAGCACCGCGGCCCCCACGCCTACTACGCCAACGAGGCCAGCCGGTTCTGGATCGCGGAACTAGGCCGCCGCCTCCGCGCCGCCCGTCCCGGCGAGGACGCCGACTACCTGGCCCACGCCGTGTTCACCGCCCTCCGCGCCGACGTGATCGACTACCTCGTCACAGCCCAGGACATGAACACGGACCGCATCCGAGCAGGCCTCCACCACCTCGCCCTGCCCGCATCGCACCCATGCCCCTGAGCACCGAACCTCGCCCCGACATTGGAGCCACAGCGGAACAGCGGCCACCCCGCACCGACCGCATGCCGCCCTTCACGATGTCCTCCATGAGTTTGCGGGCGGCGTCAGAGAACCGCGACAGTACGTAGTCATGATAGAGCGCGCCCACGTCGCCGGTCGGGGAGCCGATGGCGGTGGCCACGCTCCGGAGCACGGCTTCCGAGTGCGGGCCGTCCGCGTGGGCGGGGGCGCTGAGGACCGCCGGTTCGGGGAGGCGACTGGCCTGCTCCGGGTCGGTGATCGGGGGCGGCATCCCGGGGTGGACGGTCAGAGGTTCGAGCACCCATCCGGGGTGGCCCATGTCGATCGGGAGGGCGCATCCTCTCGCGGTGGACTGGTCCGGGCAGAGCACGAGGAGCATGACGGGGCAGCGGCGCCGCAGGCGTAATGACGCCAGGTAGGCGGGCCGGCTGTAGGACTTCTGCTTCAGGGGCCGTAACTGGCTCTCCACCACGACGCCCAGGACCGGAGACTTCGGGTCGCCGAGCAGGACGGTGGCGTCGCAGCGCAGTTCCGCCGGGCTGGTGTCGGCGTAGGACTCCGACGCGAGCGTGGCTCGGGCGTGCTCGGACACGTCGAGTCCGAAGACGCTCCGCAAGAGTTCGGGGACGAGCTGCGGCCTGTTGCGGACCATCTCCAGCGGCAGCTCGTGTTCGTTGGTGGGCACAGATGCAAACCAAGAGGGGGCGAATCCCTCGCGCGAGCGAGGCGTCGGGCCCGCTTTGGCCGCAATACTGGGGGAATGTCGGAGCGGTTCGGTCAATTCTTCGCGCGCCCGCGTTCCCGTCCGGGGGCCGGCCGGTTCGTGGACGTGCTGGTCGCCGCGGCGGTCGCTGTTCCGGTGTTCGTCCCGTTCGGGACGGCGCCGGAGGTGTCGCCGTTCGGCGTGGTGTTCAACCTGGGCACGGTCGTGCCGCTCATCTGGCGGCGGCGGGCGCCGTTCGCGGTCGCGCTGGTCGTGGCGTCCTTCGCCATGGCGGTGTCGCTGCACCACCAGCCGGGCCAGGCGCTGCAGTACGGCGCGCTGGTGGCCATCTACACCCTCGCCGACCTGGGCCGCCATCGCTGGCAGCGCTGGGGCTTCATCGCCGCGATCGTGGCGACGATCCCGCCCGGTGCGCTGCTCGTCAAGGGCAACGACGCGGGCGAGTTCATGTTCACGCTGCTGCTGCCCATGACGGCGTTCCTGCTCGGCACCCTGACCCGGACCGCGCGGGAGCGGTCGGACGCGCTGGCCGAACGGTCCGCGCAGCTCGAACGTGAACGCGAGGCGCTGGAGCGCGAACGCGAGGCCGAGGCGGCGCGGGCGGCGGCGGAGGAACGGTCCCGCATCGCGCGCGACATGCACGACGTGCTCGCGCACGCCGTCAGCATCATGGTCGTTCAGGCCGAGGCCGGCCCGGTGGTGGTCCACACCGATCCCGACCAGGCCGAACGGGTCTTCGACGCGATCGCCGAAGCGGGCCGGGACGCGATGGCCCAGCTGCGCCGGACGCTGGGCGTGCTGAAGGAGGAGCAGGACCACGGCGTACGCGCGCCGCAGCCGACCGTCGGGGCGCTGCCCGCCCTGGTCGAGCACGTCGACCGCACCCAGGTCCGCGTGCGGCTCACGGTCGAGGGCGCGAGCCGCGGCCTTTCCTCCGACGTCGACCTCGCGGCGTACCGCATCGTGCAGGAGGCGCTCACCAACACGGTGAAGCACGCCGGCGCGCGGACCGCCGAGGTCCGGCTCCGCTGGACCGAGCACGAACTGGAGATCAGGGTGACCGACGACGGGCAGGGCCACGGCGAGAAGGATCCGGGCTGGCGGCGGGGCGGTGACGGTCTCATCGGCATCCGCGAACGCGCCGTGGCCTGCGGCGGCGCGGCCGAGGCCGGTCCGCTGCCGGGCCGCGGGTTCCAGGTCGTGGCACGCCTCCCCTGCGCCGCGGCGGTGACCGCGTGATCCGGGTGGTTCTCGCCGACGACCAGGAACTCGTTCGCAGCGGCTTCGCGATGATCCTCAACGCGCAGCCCGACATCGAGGTGGTGGCCGAGGCGGGCGACGGCGCCGCCGCGATCGCCGCCGTCGGCGAGCACGACCCCGACATCGTGCTGCTCGACATCCGCATGCCGGGCCTGAACGGCATCGAGGCCGCGAAGGCCGTCTGCGCCGAGACCCGAACCCGCGCGATCATGCTCACCACGTTCGACCAGGACGACTACGTCTACGACGCGCTCTACGCCGGTGCGAGCGGGTTCCTGCTCAAGGACGTGCGCCGCGACGACCTCGTGCACGCGGTCCGGGTGGTGGCGGCGGGGGAGTCGCTGCTCGCGCCCGCCGTCACCCGCCGCCTGATCTCCGACATCACGCGCAACCGCCCGCGCGCCGGCGCGACCGTCTCCGACCGCCTGTCGGGCCTGACCGAACGGGAGCGCGAGACGCTGCGCCTGCTGGGCCGCGGCCTGTCCAACGCGGAGATCGCCGCGGTCATGGTCGTCAGCGAGCACACCGTGAAGACCCACGTCAGCAACGTCCTGGCCAAGCTCGGCATCCGCGACCGCGTCCAGGCGGTGATCGCCGCGTACGAGACCCGGCTGATCGAACCCTCCTGAGAGGGGACTCCCTCGCGCGGGGGAGCCGCGCCCCGCTTCTCCCCCGCGCCACCGATGCCCGAAGATCGCCTGCGGCGGCGATCCGCCGGGACACCGGTCTCCCAGAGGATCGAGAGCGTAAGCACGCAGCTCACGAACCTCAGGGGAACCGCCCATGACCAGGATCGCCTTCCATCTCGCCCCCGCCCTCATGCTCGCCTACGGCGTCGTCCGGCTCATCGACGGCCGCGACGGGCAGCACGGGCCCGGACCCGCCTGGACGGTGGGCCACCTGCTCTTCCTCGGTTCGCTGCTCCTGTACGGGTTGGTGATCGCGGGACTGCGGCGGCGCATGCCGGTCGCGGAGCGCGGCAGGGCACGCCGGATCACCGCCGGCGCCCTCACCGCGGTGGCCGCCGTCGGGCTGGTCACCTTCATCCGCGTCGCGATCATCGACATCGTCGTCGGCCTGCGGGCGGCGGACGCCGCCGAGAAGAGCGCGCTCGCCGACCGGTACGCGGACGTCCCGGCCGTCCTCCCTCAGCCGCTCTACGACATCGGGCCGGTGCTCTTCATGCTGGGCCTGACCGCCCTGCTCGTCCAGTACGCGGTCGTCGGCCCCCGGCGCGGCACCGCCGCCGCCAGCGCCGTCCTCCTCGTCCTGGCCTTCGCGGGCATCACGGCCGACCTGGACCTCCTGCCGGCGGGTGCTGCGCTGATCTGGCTCGCCCTCTTCCCGCACACCCGCGAGCAGATCCAGCCCGCTCCCGCGCACCGCAGGACCGAGGCCACCGCGACCGCCTAGTCCACCACTCATTCGATCGACCATCCATCACCACCGGACAAGCAGGGAATCGAACATGATCAAGCAAAGGCGTGCACTGCGCGGCGCGCTCACCCTTGCCGTGGCGGCCGGTGTCGCGGTGAGCGCACTGACCGGCACCGGCACATCGCGGGCCGGAACCACCCCCGCCGGAGCGGGCGGCGCCGGCCAGGCCGAGCTGCGGCGGCTCCTGAACCGGCTGACCACGGTCGACGGCGGGCCCGGAGCACTCGTCCAGGTGCGGGACCGTGACGGCAGCACGGGGCTGACCAGTGGCGTCGCGGACGTGGAGAGCCTCACGCCGATGCGCGGCGACAGCCTGTTCCGGATCGGCAGCATGACCAAGCCGTTCGTGGCCACGGTCGTACTCCAGCTGGTGGGAGAGCACCGCGTCGCCCTGGACGCACCGGTCGAGCGCTATCTGCCCGGCGTCGTGCGCGGAAACGACAACGACGGGCGCATCGTCACCGTCCGCCAGCTGCTCCAGCACACCAGCGGCATCCCCGACTACCTCGCCCTCCTCGACCCGCAGGAGATCCTCAAGGATCCGCTCGCCCACCACGACACCCGCGACCTGGTGGACCTCGCGCTCACCCGACCGCGCACCTTCAAGCCCGGCGACGGCTGGCGCTACTCCAACACCAACTACCTGCTGGCCGGCATGCTCATCGAGAAGGTGACCGGCCACACCTACGGCCAAGAGATCCGCCGGCGCGTCATCCGGCCGCTCGGCCTGAGTCACACCTTCGTCCCGAGTGACACTTCGGCGATCCCCGGACCGCATCCGCGGGGATACGCGCGACCGGGCCCGAACGCGCCGCTCCTCGACGTCACCGCGATCAATCCCTCGGTCGCGGGCGCCTCCGGATCGATGATCTCCAGCGGGGCCGATCTCAACCGGTTCCTCGGCGCCCTCGTACGCGGCAGGCTGCTGCGCCCGGCCCAGCTGCGGGCCATGATGGGGACCCGCCCGACCGGCGACTCCGGCGACCGGGCCTACGGCCTGGGCCTGGAGAGCAACACGCTGCCCTGCCGCGGCCTCTACTGGGGACACGGCGGTGACATCTTCGGCTACGAGACCACGGGCGGCGCCACGGTCGGCGGCAGGCAGGCGACCGTCATGGTGAACGTCGACCCAGGCGGTACGGACGCGCAGAGCGACGACATGAAGGCCGCCGTCCAGACGGCGCTCTGCCAGGACGGGCCCGCGTCCTCCCGGTAGGTCAGGGCAGGAGGTGGTCCAGGAGGAGCCAGGTGCCCAGGGCGGTCATGGCGGCTCCGGACAGGCGGGTGACGGTGCGGGCGGCTGCGGGGCGGGGGTCCAGGACGGTGCGGGTCAGGGTGCCGAGGCAGAGGTAGAACGCGGCGCAGGTGGCCATGAAGGTCAGGCCCAGGACGGCGAGCTGCACGGGGACGGGCCAGGCGTAGTGCGGATCGGTGAACTGGGGCAGGAGCGCGAGGAAGATCAGCAGGCCCTTGGGATTGAGGCCGCTCACGCCGATGCCGCGCAGGAAGGTGCTCCAGTCGGTGCCGACGCCGGCCCGGACGTCGAGGGCGGAGGGGCGGGCGAAGGTCGTCGCGCCGTGCCAGACGAGGTAGAGGCCGCCGACGGCGGTGAGGCCCGTCAGGACGGACGGGGAACCGGCGACGAGTGCGCCGACGCCCGCCGCGACGATCACGGTCACCGCGGCGTAGCCGACGACCAGACCGCCCACGGCGGGGACGACCGAACCGCTGCGCAGCCCGGCGCCGATGGTGAAGGCCCAGTCCGCGCCCGGGACGGCGATGAGCAGCAGCGACACCGCCCAGAACGCGAGCACCGATCCCGTTGCCATCGTCTTCCTCCCCGCCTGGCGCCATTTACGGGGAGAATACGATTGAATTGGCAGAAAGTGGTTCCAAATATTGCCGGAAAAAGGCTCCTTCGTGGAAGGATCTGCTGCGTGGACGCCATCGATCGGAAGATCCTTGCCGTGCTCCAGGAGGACGGCCGGCTGACCGTCACCGAACTCGCGGCGCGGGTGGGGTTGAGCGTCTCGCCGTGCCACCGGCGGCTGCGGGAACTGGAGCGCAGCGGCACGATCCGCGGATACCGCGCGGTCGTGGACGCCGCCGCGCTCGGCCTGACCTTCCAGGCGCTGGTGTTCGTCACCATGCGGCAGGAGGACCGCGACACGCTGCTCGGCTTCGAGGCCGCCGTCGCGCAGGTGCCGGAGGTGGTGCAGGCCCAGCGACTCTTCGGCGATCCCGACTACCTGCTGCGCATCGTCACCGCGGATCTGAAGGCGTATCAGGAACTGGAGGACGACGTCCTCGCGGCGTTGCCGGGCGTGCAGCGGCTGAACTCCACGCTCGTGATGAAACACGTCGTGAACGATCGGCCGCTGCCCACCTGAGCTACTGCTCAACGATTTAGTCGTCGTCCTCGCCGGCGCAGAATTGCAGCGACGAGCACAGATGGGCGCCGGGGGTTCGGGTTCGCGATCGGCTGCCAGGGCGATCCCGAAGTGGTCGCCGCGCTCCATGCGCCGTTCTGGTGGAACTGGCGGGTCAGTCCTGCGACGGCACTCGGGGTCAGGGGGTGGTGAGACGGGCGCGGATGGCGGCGGCGCCGGATTCGGTGAGCCAGTCGGCGAGGGTGCGCAGTCCCGGGTGGATGACGCGCAGTGCCTCGATGTCGGCGTGCCAGCGGTGGCCGGCCTCCCAGTGCTTCTTGATCTCGGCGATCTCCGGGCCGAGCGCGGCGACCTCGGCGTCGGTGAGCTGCTCGTACCGGAGCGGAATGCCGGTGGCCTCGGCGATCGCGGCGGCGGCCTCCACCGGGGTCGGTTCGTCGCCGGCCAGTTCCAGGGTTCGTCCGGCGAACCGGGCGGGGTCGGCGAACGCGAGCGCGGCGAAGTCGGCGATGTCCTCCAGCGTGATGATCTGCATGGGCTCGTGTGGAGGGAAGAGGTGCCGGTGCAGGCCGTGGGAGATGCCGTCGATGCCGATCGCCCCGGCGACGCCGAGGTAGTTGGTCATGAACCGGACCGGGCGCAGCACGGTGGGCAGCGCGATGTGGTCGCGCAGGTACTCCTCGATCAGCGCCTTCCCCTCCGAGCCCCGCGATGCGGCCGAGGCCGAGGCGACGGTGCTGAACACGACCTGCTCGATTCCCGCCGCGGCCGCAGCGTCGATCAGCACCCGGCCGCGGGCCACTTCGAGATCTGTGTCGGGTCCGGCCGCTCCGAAGGCCACGGGCGGTATGCCGAACACGGCGGCGACGCCGTCGAGCGCGGGCGGCAGACTCGCCGCATCATCGAAGTCGCCGCGCACGAGCTGGGCGCCTGCGGCGGCCAGCGCGGCGGCGGCGGGTGCGGTCAGGTCGCGCACCAGGGCGCGCACCGGCCGCCCTTCGGCGAGCAACCGCCGGGCGGTGGCGCCGCCTTGCTTGCCGGTGGCGCCGGAGATGAGGATCGGGGAGTCGGGGTCGGCCGGTGTTGCGGTGGTCATGGTGCCCTTTCCGGCGGTGCTGGAGGATGACATGATCCGGAATGCTCCACCCGTTTCCACACCGCAGACAAGGATTTCGTGACATGACAGCAGCACCGAGTGCGGGGCCTGCCGGGCGCGCCGACGCCCGTCGCAACCGAGAGCTCGTGCTACGCACGGCGATGCGCATGTTCGCCGCAGAGGGGCTGGGGGTGCCGCTCGGCCGGATCGCGCAGCGCGCCGGGGTCGGCCCCGCGACCGTCTACCGGCACTTCCCGAGCAAAGATGTCCTGGTCGAGGCGGTGTTCGCCGAGCACATCGAGGGTTTGGTGGCCGCCGCCGATCGGTGGGCCGCCCGCGCCGCGCCCGGTGACGCGCTGTTCGGGTTCCTGCTCGAAGTGATCGAGAAGTCGGCGGGCCGCCAGCACGTCTGCGCTGCGCTCACCGCCGACCAGGGCTGGCCGCGCGCCGTGCTGACCGCTGCGGCGCGGCGGTTCCGCGAGGCGCTGGAGCGCTTGCTGTACGACGCGAAACAGTCCGGCGCGATACGCGCCGACGTACAGGCCGACGATCTGTCCGCGCTGGCCGTCGGCGGTATCGCGCTGCGTTCGGCACACCGGAACCGGGCACGCGGCACACGACTGGTGCGGCTGCTGCTGGACGGATTGCGGATCCCGGCCGTCACGAAAGATGAAACGTTCCGTGACATTTCGTCCGTGCCGCGTCACGAAACCACAGCCCCGAAACATTGCGTGGAATGCGGCTCGCGGCTACGTGTCCGCGCCACCGGGCGGCCGCCTCGCTACTGCGGTCCGGCCTGCCGCCAGCGCGCCCATCGGCGCCGCCGCGTCGCGAGCACTGCGTCGGCGCTCACGTGAGTGGGTAGCCGCGTCCTTGCGGGGACGCTCATGCCGTTCCGAAGAATCGCTATCCGTGCGTCGTGCTGTCGACGAAACGTTCTTCGACGCGCCCTCAGAGAGCGTGGAGACAAAGGGACGGGCCCCGCGCTCCGGGCCCGTCCCGCCGGCGCGTGTCAGCGGCGGTAGAGGTTGAGCTTCTCCTCGCCGATGCGCTCGCGCAGCGCCGGGTCGTCCACGCCCTGGCCCTCGCCGGTGGCGCCGCACAGGACCGCGACCTTGCCGATGTGCTGGTTCGTCTGGACGGCCCGGGTCGCGTCGCCGGCCTCGTCCAGCGGGAAGACCTTCGACAGCGTCGGGTGGATCATGCCGAGCCCGATCAGCCGGTTGATCTCGACGGCCTCGTGGTAGTTGAAGCCGTGCGAGCCGATGATGCTCTTCAGCCGCATCCACAGGAACCGGTTGTCGTACTCGTGCCGGTATCCGGTGGAGGAGCCGCAGGTGACGATCTTGCCGCCGCGCTTGGCGACGTAGACGGACGCGCCGAACGTCTCGCGGCCGAGGTACTCGAACACGATGCCGGGGTCCTCGCCGACGAGCCGGCGGATCGCCTCGCCCAGCATCCGGCCCGCCTTGGGGTGCCGCAGGCCCTGCTCGCCGAGTTCCAGGTCGTTGCGGTTGATGACGTGCTCGCAGCCCTGCGACCGGACGATGTCCGCCTTCTCGTCGGAGGAGACCACCCCGACCGGGATGCCGCCGCCGTTCTTGACGAGCTGCGTCGCGTACGAGCCGAGCCCGCCGGTCGCGCCCCAGATCAGCACGACGTCGCCCTGCTTCATGCGGGCGCCGTGCGACCCGACGAGCATCCGGTAGGCGGTCGCGGCGCACAGCGTGTTCGAGCCGGCCTCCTCCCACGTCAGGTGGGCGGGCTTGCGGATCAGCTGGTTCGCCTTGACGATGCAGTACTCGCCGAGCGACCCGAAGTTCGTCTCGAAGCCCCACGCGAGCTGGCTCTCCGACATCATGCCGTCGTCGTAGGAGCCGTGGTCCTCCTCGTCCACGTAGGACGGGGACAGCACGACCTTGTCGCCGACCTTCCAGCTCTTCACGCCGCTGCCGGTGCGCACGACGACGCCCGAGCCGTCCGAGCCGAGGATGTGGTACGGCAGGTCGTGCCGGGCGCCGTGCCAGCCCTGCCGGCCGAACTTCTCCAGGAACGCGAACGTCGGGACCGGCTCGAAGATCGCCGACCAGACGGTGTTGAAGTTGATCGCGGCGGACATCACCGCCACGACGCACTCGTCGGGCGCGAGCTCGGGCATCTCGACCTCGCCGACGTGCAGGGAGCGGCGCACGTCCTTGTCGGTCTGGCCCTCGAAGATCCCGACCTCGTCCTTGCGGGTGAACGCCGCGCGGAAGCGGGTCGGCAGGTCGATCTCCTGCAGCTCGGGACCGCTCGCGCCGGACCGGACGGCGTCGAGCAGGGCGTGGGACGGGCCGGAGTGGGCCATGGGGGTGTCCTCCGTGGAACGGGGTTCGGGGGGCGGCCCTCAGCGGGCCGTGATCGGCGTGGGGACGGCGTCGCTCTCCCGCCGTCCCGCGAGCCGGGCCTCCAGGTGCGCGGCGAGAACGCCCACACCGGGCGGATCGAGCAGGTTGAGATGGTGCGCACCGGGGATCGTGACGATCTCCAGGTCGGCGCAGAGCCCGCCGAACCCGTTGGTCCCGTCGAGCACGTAGCGTGCGTCCCGCACCGCCCAGGGGGTCTCCTCGGGCGCGTAGTAGAGGACGACGTGCCCGTCGTAGGGCTCCGGCTTGTACGCCTCCAGGGAACGGGTGTCCTGGTGGGACGTGAGCTGGTGGGTGAGCGCCGCCGGGGGGATGTGGTCCACCAGCGGCGCCGCACGCTCCATGACCAGCGCGAACTGTGACTCCTCGTCCAGCCCGGACAGCTCCTCGTAGGTGAGGGCGACCTCCAGGCCGTAGGTCTCGTTGATGTAGTCGGCGAACGCGGAGAAGCGGCGGGCGAGCGTGTCGGACTCGTCGTCCACGGCCAGCGGTAGGCCCGCGTCGAACAGCGCGACGAACTCGACCTCGCGCCCCGCCGCCGTCAGCTGCCGGGCCGTCTCGTAGGCGAGGACGCCGCCGAACGACCAGCCGCCGAGCCGGAACGCGCCCTCGGGCTGCGCCTCCAGCAGGTGCCGGACGTAGCGGGCGGCGCGCTCCTCGACCGGCGGCGCGTCCTCGAACCGCTCCAGCCCGTACACCGGCTGGTCGTCGCCGAGCAGGTCGATGAGCTGGCGGTAGCAGGCGGTGGTGCCGCCGGCCGGGTGCGCGATGAAGATCGGCCGCCGGTCGCCGGACTTGTCGTCGTGGGGGGACGGCCCCCCACGCCCCCCGGAACGGCTCCGGTTCAGCGGGCGGACGGTCTGCCGCGCCGCCTCCTCGTCGGCCGCCCTGAGGTACTCGGCGACGTTCTGCGCCGTCGGCGGCTCGAACAGCTCCGCGCGGCTGACCTCGGCGCCGAGCTCCTGGGCGACGAGCGCGACGACCCGGTCGGCCTGGTCGTCCCGCCCGCCGAGGTCGGAGAAGAAGTCGGCGGTGACGCCGACGCGGTCGAGGCCGAGGACGTCCTCGAAGATGCGGACGGCGAGGCGCTCGGCGGCGTCGCGCGGCATCACGTACCCGGACTCGGCGTTCGAGACCGCCGCGGGAGCGGGGGCGTCGGCCAGACCGAGCTCGCCGGCCGCCCACTCCTCGAACACGTTCACGCTGGCGCCCTGGAGCAGCACCGACGCCGGGACGGTCAGCCCGAGATCGTGCTCGACGCCGCTCTTGATCCGGACCGCGACGAGGGAGTCCAGGCCGAGGTCGGTGAGCGGGACGGACGGGTCCAGGCGCTGCGGATCGAAGCCGAGCACGGCCGCGATCCGGTGCCTGACCTGCGCGGCGATCATCCTGCGGGCGGTGGCCGGGTCGAGCTCCCTGAGCGCCTCCACGCCGGGCCAGTCGCCGACGTCGTCGGCGCCCAGTTCGTCGGCCGCCTCGGTGAGCGCGGCGAAGTACGGCATGTTCCGGATCTCGGGGAACAGCCCGACCGCGGTGGCGGGATCGAAGCGCAGCACGCCCGTCGCCGCCCTGCCGTGCACGAGGAGCGCCTCCAGCGCCTCCGCGCCCTCCGCCGGGCTGATCGGGTCGATCACGGTGACCGACGTCTCGGCGGCCCCGCCGACCTGCGACCACGTGCCCCAGTTGATGGTCGTCCCGGGGCGCCCGTTCGCGCGCCGGTACGCCATGAGCGCGTCGATCGCGGCATTCGCGGCGGCGTAGGCGGCCTGCCCCGGCGAGCCGAGCAGCGCGGCCGCCGAGGAGTGCATGACGAGCCAGTCGAGGTCGAGGTCCCAGGTGGCCTCGCTGAGCCGCCGCGCGCCCTCGACCTTCGCCGTCCACACCCTGTGGAGATCTTCCGGGCCGAGTTCGGCGATCAGCCGGTCGTCGATCGCTCCGGCGCCGTGGACCACGCCGCACAGCCTGGTTCCGCCCTCCTGGGCGACCCTGACGAGGCGCTCGGCCGTGCCGGGCAGGGCGATGTCGCCGAGCACGATGCCCACGTCCACGCCGTCCTCGCGCAGGCGGGCGATCACCTTCTCGGCGTCGGCGTCGGGGCCGCCGCGTCCGGACAGGACGATGCGCCCGGCACCCCGCTCGGCCAGCAGCCGTGCGGTGACCAGGCCGATCCCGCCGTACCCGCCGGTGATGACGTAGGCACCGCCGCGCCGGACGACGCGCTTCTTCTTGGCCGGCGCCTCGGGCAGGACGGCTTGCGCGAGGCGCGCCACATGCCGGGTGCCGGCGCGCCAGGCGACCTCCCGCGCGTCGTCGCCCGCCAGGAGTTCCGCGACGAGATCCGCGGGTCGGTCGACGTCCACATGGGTGGCGCGCTGGACGGTGCGTTCGAATGCCAGAACCCTGGTGAGCGCGCTGACGAACCCGTGGCCGGGCACGCCCTCGCCTGCCAGGGGCAAGGCGGAGCGGGTCGCGACATAGAGGCGGGGGCCGTCGGGCAGCGAGCGGCTCACCCCGGCGACGGCGAGGACGAGCTCCTCGTCCACGAGATCGGCCGACGGGACGAGCACGACGCCCTCGACCGGCTCGTCCATGGCCGGGTGGTCGTCCGGCGGCCGGTTCGTCGGGCGGTGCCGGACGACGCGCTTCCCGCGTTCCTCCAGGCCGGCGGCCGTCGCGTTGCCCAGCGCGTCGTCCTCCTCGGCCAGCACCAGCCAGGTGCCGCCTTCGGAGGGCTCGGCGCCCTCCGGAAGGGGCGTCTCGTCCCAGACGAGTTCGACCAGCTTGTCGGCGAGCGGGACGGGGACGTCGTGGCGCTCGACCCGTCGGAGCACGATGCCGGTCGCCTCGGCGAGGACCTGGCCGTCCGCCGCCAGAAGCGCGACCGAGCCCGTCACGTCCTCCTCGTTCCGGACGAC
This sequence comes from Actinomadura sp. NPDC023710, assembly GCF_040639875.1. Taxonomy (NCBI): domain Bacteria; kingdom Bacillati; phylum Actinomycetota; class Actinomycetes; order Streptosporangiales; family Thermomonosporaceae; genus Actinomadura; species Actinomadura sp. NPDC023710. The sequence continues at coordinate 411,378 of NZ_JBFAGB010000001.1, read as the reverse complement.
CTTCGCCCGCACGTGCCCGCCGCGATGCGTCGGGCCGAACACGCGGAGGCTGCCGATCGTCTCGGCCCGCCACACGCCGCCGTCGCCCCCCGCCGCCTCGTCCGACAGGACGGACAGGCAGCGGTCGAAGACCTCGGGGTGCAGCCGGTAGTGGCGGCTGCCGCGCTCGGCGGCGGCGACCTCGGTGGCCGCGCCCGGTCCGGTCGCGGCGGGGGGACGGTGGTCCTCGCCGACGTCCGCGCTGGCCAGCCGCGCCCACGTGCCCGCCGGGGTCAGCGCGTGGATCTCCACCCGCTGCTCGGCCTCGGTGAACGTCGTCGTCACGGTCGTGTGGTCGGCGAGCGCGAGCGGCCGCTCCATCCACAGGCTGTTGACACGGACGTCCTCGCCGCCGAGCGCGGCCGCCCCGGCGGCGAGCGCCATCTCCGCGAACGCCGCGACCGGCAGGGCGTGCAGCCCGTGGACGGCCGCCGCGGCCGGCCACGGCCGGGCCGCGAGCCCCACGTCGGCGCGCCAGGCGTGCCGGTCTTCGCCGGGAAGCTCCACATACGCGCCGAGGAGAGGATGTTCGTCGTTCTTGCCGGGCGTGCGCGCCGACAGGTCGACCCAGTGCCGCTCGTGCCGCCACGGCGACTGCGGGACGTCGACGATCCCTCCGTCCACGGGCCTGCCGGTCGCGTGGCCGTGCGCGGCCAGGGTGGCGAGCTGCGCGTGGAACGTCAGCGTGTCGTCGGTCTCCTGGCCCTTCGGCGCCCGCTTGAGCGTGTGGGTGACGAGCGCGCCCGTCCCCTCCAGGGTCTCGCCGACCGCGTGCGCCAGGATCGGGTGCGCGTTGACCTCGACGAACGTCCGGAACCCGTCGTCCGCGGCGGCCGCGACGGCGTCCGTGAGCCGCACCGCGTTCCGCAGGTTCGCCGCCCAGTGGTCGACGCCGAGGGCGGACGCGGAGTCGAGGTAGGCGCGGGGGTCGTCCAGGGCGGTGGTGTAGAGCCTGATGCCTTCGGCGAGCGGGGCGCCCCGCTCGGCGCCCACGTCGGCGAGGAGTTCGCGCAGCTCGGGAAGGAGAGGGTCGACCTGGGGCGAGTGGCCTGCGCCCTCGGCCTGCACCAGCCGGGCGAGCCGGCCCTCGGCCTCGGCCCGCTTGACGATCTCCGCGATCTGGTCGGCGTCTCCGGTCACCACGGTCTGCCTCGGCGAGGAGTGCACGGCCGCGTAGACCTCGGGCAGGCCCGCGCCGAGCCGTGCGACCTCCGCGGCGGACGCGCCGAGGACCGCCATCGCACCGCCGCCGACGAGCCGCGTCAGCAGGCGGGACCGGCGGCAGATGACGCGGACGCCGTCCTCCACGGTGAGCGCGCCCGCGACGACGGCCGCCGCGACCTCGCCCATCGAGTGGCCGACCACCGCGCCGGGCGTGACGCCGTACGCCCGCCACATGCGGGCGAGGGCGACCTGGATCGCGAACAGCACCGGCATCGTGTCGGCCGGGCCGTCCGGTCTGCGGCCCTCTTCGAGGAGCGTCCACAGGTCCGGGCCGCCCTCCTCGGCGAACAGGCCGTCCAGGTCGTCGATGGCCTCGGCGAACGCGGGCTCCTCCTCCAGGAGCCGCTGCGCCATGCCCGCGCGCTGCGCCCCGTAGCCGGAGAACACCCACACGGGACGGCCGGGCGCGCCCAGCGCCGTGCCCGTCACCGATCCCGGGTGGGGACGGCCTTCGGCGAGGGCGGTCAGCCCTTCGACGAGCCCTGCGCGGTCTCTGGCGGCGACGGCGGCGCGGGCCCGTCCACGGCCGGCACGGCGGTGCAGGGTGCGGGCGACGTCGGCGAGACTCACGTCCTGGTTCGGGAGCCACTCGGCCAGGAGGGCCGCATGGTCGCGGACACGGTCGTCGCTGGTGTCGGACAGCGGGAACGTCCTGACCACGGCCGGATGGACGGTCGTCTCCTGCGCGGGCGCCTCTTCCAGGACGACGTGCGCGTTCGTCCCGCCGAAGCCGAATCCGGACACGCCGGCCCGTGCGGGACGCCCCCGGTCAGGCCACGGCGTCTCCTCCGCGACGACCGCGAGGCGCAGCTCGTCGAACGGGATGTGCGGGTTGGGCTCCTTGTAGTGCGCGCTCGGCGGAATGACCCGGTGGTGCAGCGCGAGGACCGTCTTGATGAGGCCCGCGATGCCCGCCGCGGACTCCATGTGCCCGAGATTGGACTTCGCGGAGCCGAGCAGCAGCGGCTCCTCGGGGTCGCGGCCCGCGCCCAGGACGTCGCCGACGGCCTTGGCCTCGATGGGGTCGCCGAGGAACGTCCCCGTCCCGTGGGCCTCGACGTAGTCGACCTCTCGCGTGTCGATGCCCGCGCTCGCGTACACGTCCCGCAGCAGGGCGCGCTGCGCGTCGGAGTTCGGGGCGACGAGGCCGTTCGAGCGCCCGTCGGAGTTGACGCCGGAGCCGCGGATCACGGCGAGGACGCGGTCGCCGTCCCGTTCCGCGTCCGACAGCCGCTTCAGGACGACGGCGCCGCAGCCCTCCGCGCGGACCATGCCGTCGGCGGACGCGTCGAACGCCTTGCAGTGCCCGTCCGCCGCCGTCCCGCCGGCGAGGTCGAACGTCATCGTGACGGTCGGCGACAGCAGCAGGTTCACGCCCCCGGCCAGCGCCACGTCGGCCTCGCCGCTGCGCAGCGCCTGCACGGCGAGATGCGCCGAGACCAGCGACGACGAGCACGCCGTGTCGACGATCATGCTGGGGCCGCGCAGGTCGAGCAGGTACGACAGCCGGCCCGCGATGATGCTGAGCGCCGCGCCCGTCGCCGTGAACGGTTCGAGGGACGCCAGGTCGGACGCCGTGAACGCGGCGTACTCCGGCGCGGACACGCCGACGAAGACGCCCGTGCGGCTGCCGCGCAGCGACGCCGGGCCGATGCCGGCGTGCTCGAACGCCTCCCACGCGACCTCGAGGACGAGCCGCTGCTGCGGGTCCATGACCGCGGCCTCGCGCGGGGTGATGCCGAAGAACTGCGCGTCGAACTCGGCGACGTCCCGGAGGAAGCCGCCGAGCCGCGTCGTACTGGCGAGCAGGTCGCCGACCTCGGGGGAGCCGTCGTCGAACGCGTCCCACCGGCCGTCCGGCACCTCGCGGATCGCGTCGCCGCGCCCGGTCAGGAAGCGCCAGTAGTCGTCCGGGCCGGTCAGGTCGCGGCCGCCGCCGGGGAAGCGCAGCCCGGCGCCGACGACGGCGATCGGCTCGTCGCTCGCGGCCCGCCTCACGGCCGGCTCCGGCGCCGGGGTCTCCTCAGGGGTCCCGCCGGCCAGCGCGACGGAGAGCTTGTTGATCGTCGGATGTTCCCAGACGAGGGTGGCGGGGAGGGCCCGCCCGAGCATCTGCTCAAGCTCGCCGGCGATCGCGACCGCGTCCCTGGAGGCCAGACCGAACTCCTCCAGCGGCCGGTCGGGGTCGACTTCGGCGGCGGTGGTCCTGGAGCGGCGCGCGATCTGCTCGATCAGGTGCCGGCGGACCGAATCCTCGCTGATCCGTGTCTCGTCCTGCGCGTTCTCCCGCGCGGCTCCGGAACGATCGTTGCTCTGCATGCGGTGGGTTCCCCCCATGAAACCGGGATCGTTCGGCGAAGCGGAGGGACCACTTTGTCTTACGATGACCGACTCACGATGCGCACCCAGACCACTTTTCTCCCCCATGTCTTGTCACGGCGATGACAAGACTCGGCAGTAACCAATGTGGCCTGATGGGATAGTTGTGGTACCACGGCCTGGAGTCAGGGCTGAGTAACGAAGTGCAAACCAATAGTAACAATAGCGACGACTGTTTTTAGGGGGAAGCGGCGGATTTCCGCGGCCGGTGCGGGAGTTCACGCCGTACGGACTGTTGACCCGCGGCCGATATCGATGGGCGCTGGCGGTGGTGGCCGTCAGCGCATTCATGATCACCATGGACAACACGGTGGTCGCGAACGCGCTGCCCACCATCATGAGCGACCTCGACATGTCCAACTCGGCCAAGGACTGGGTCGCCACCGGCTACATCCTGATGTTCTCGTGCCTGATGGTGGCGGGCGGGCGCCTCACCGACGTCTTCGGCTGCCGCGTCACCTTCGTGTCCGGGATGGTCGTCTTCACCGCCGCGTCCGCCGTCTGCGGCCTCGCCCCCGACTCGGCGACCCTCATCCTCGCCCGCGTCGCGCAGGGCGCCGGCGCCGCCCTGGCCCTCCCCGCCACGCAGGTCATGGTCACCGTCGGACGCACCGACAAGCAGCGCTCCCTCGGCACGATCGTCTGGGTCGGCGCCGGCTCCAGCGCCACCGCCCTCGGCCCCACCATCGGCGGCCTCATCGTCCAGCAGTGGAGCTGGGGCTGGATCTTCCTGATCAACATCGTCCCCGGCATCCTGGTCATCCTGCTCGGCCTGGTCGTCCTCACCGGCAAGGGCGAGAACCGCGACGCCCGCGTCGACCTGCCCGGCGTGCTCATCTCCGCCACGATGCTGTTCGCCTTCACCTACGGGCTGGAGTCCGGGAACAAGCACGGCTGGGCCGACCCGTCCGTCCTCAGCGTGTTCGCGCTCGCGTTCATCGCCCTGGCCTGCTTCGTCCTGGTGGAGAGCTGGGCTCCCGACCCGATGATCAATCTGCGGTTCTTCCGCAACCGGGTCTTCGCCGGCGGCCTGCTCTCCCAGATGCTCTACGGCATCGGCTTCAACGGGATGATCTTCTATTCGGCGACGTTCCTGCAGCGCTTCCTCGGCTTCTCCCCGCCCCAGGCGGGCCTGGTGATGCTGCCGCCGTCCATCGCCATCATGGTCATGACGCCCGTCGCGTTCTGGCTGGCCGCCAAGCTCGGCCCCCGCCCCGCCATCGGCGGCGGCCTCGCCCTCATGGCCTTCGGCATGTTCCTGTTCTCCACCATCCAGCAGGGCGACGGCTACGCCGACCTCATGCCCGGCGTCATGATCGTCGGCGTCGGCGCCGCGATGGGCATGCCGCTCGTCATGTACGTCCTGAAGGCCGTCCCGGAGCAGCAGGCGGGCGTCGCGAGCGGCATCATCAACGTCATCCGCGAGGCCTCGGGCGCCTTCGGCATCGCCATCGTCGGCCTGCTCATCCACCACGTCCCGGAGGAGGGCGCGAGCGCCGCCGAGCTGGAGACGTTCCGCAGCGGCACCGCCTCCGGCCTCATCCTCGGCGCCGCTCTCGTCCTCATCGGCGGCCTGATCAGCGGCCTCACCCTCCCGAGCCGCCGCGGCTGGCTGGGCCCCAAGCACGGCAAGTCCTCCCCCCTCGTCGAACCCGCACCCCGCCGCCCCGCCTCGCCACCCCGCGACCCCGTCCCCGCCCTGACCGCCCCCATCGCCGTCGCCACCCCGCCGGGCGAGCCCCTCCCACTCCCCCTCACCTGGGAGGAAGACCCCATGCCCGACCCCACTCCGGGCCCCCACTGGTGGACCGACTCCGACCCGAAGCCCCAAGACGACACCCACACCTGGACCACCGAAACCCCCTGGCCCCCGCCTCCGCCCACCCCCAACCCTTGGAAAGACTGGCCCACCCCTGAGCCGCCCCCCGGCCCCTCCGGCACCTCCGGCCCCTCACCGACCGGACCATTGCCCGAGCCCCCCGGAACGCTCCCTCACTCCGCCACCCCGGGGAGCCCCCCGCACCGGGACACGGCACCGTCCCAAGACGCGAAAGCCCTGCGGAGCCCAGGCTCACAGGACGAACGCGATATCGCCGGAGCGCCCGACTCCCAGTGGGACGAGGCGGGCCTGCGTGCTGCCTCGGAGGAGGCGCCCGCCCTCGTGGAGGTCGACCACGGGGAGACCGTCGAGGGCGAAGAGGCCCCACCCGGCGGCGGCCTGGAGCCCGCCGGGACGCCCGAGGCCATGAGCGAGCCACCGCGCGGACCTGCGGCAGACTCCCGAGAGCGTCCTGAACTGGGGGCCGAGCTCCCATTGGAGAGCCGCTCGGGAGCTGACGCCGAGGTCGCCGATGACCCGCCGGCGATCAGCGCGCCACCGCACGAAAGTCCGATGCCCTTCGCAGAACACGCCGACCCCGAAGAGCCGGTCGAGATTCCGCCCGCAGCCATCTCGGGAGCCGCCCCCAGGGATACCGAAAAGGCAAAGAACACGAGCGCACCGCCGTACGAAAATCCAACAGGCCTTCGGGAGCATGTCGAGCTTGGCGAAGGTGCTGAGGGCCGCTGGGGAGACGACCTGGGAGCCGCCGCCGAGGGCCCTGGGGAACTCCCGGCCGAGAGCGCGACCACTCTGCCGTACGAACACCCGATGAAACCCGATGCGCACACCGAACTCGGCGAGAGTGGCGGGGGGCGGGTCCACGGTCCGGCGGCCATCGTCCGCGAGGCCGGGACGCCGTCTTCCGAGGGCGCAGCGGCGCTGCACGGGCGTCCGGTGGACGCCGGGGAACCTGCGGAGAGTGGCGAGGGGCTTGCGGACGGCTCGGAGGGCGGCGCCGGGGGCGGCGCCGCTTCGGCGGCGGAGGGGGCGGGTGCCGGTCCGGCGGACGGGGGTTCGATGGGGGGCGACGAAGCCGAGGACGGGGGGCGGCCGGCGCCGCCGGAGGGGTGGTACGAGCCTTATGTGCCCGAGGAGGAGCCGGCAGAGGGCCCTCACATCGTCCCGCGCAGTGATGCCTGGTAGGAGGTAGCGTGAGCCGGATTGTGATCTTTGCGGCGGGGTCGCGGGGGGACATCCAGCCCTGCGTGGCGCTGGGGCGGGCGCTGCGGGCGCGGGGAGACGACGTGCGGCTGGTGGCGAGTGCGCGGTACTCGCCGATGGTCGTCGCGGCGGGGCTGGAGCTCGCGCCGCTGACGGCGGATCCGACGGAGATCCTCGAATCGGACGCCGGGCAGGAGTTGCTGGCCGGGGGGCGGAATCCGGTGAAGTTCCTCGGCGGCTTCCGGCGGATCCTCGGGCCGATGGCCGAGCGGCTGCTGGCGGAGTGTTCGGACGCCTGTAAGGGCGCGGATCTGATCCTGGGCCCCACACTGGGATTCCTTCCTCGGCATCTGGGCGAACATCTCGGTGTTCCGTGGGCGTTGATTCATTTCCAGCCGAGCGAGCCGACCGGGGCGTTCCCGCACCCGTTCGTCCCGCAGGCGCGCGTGCTCGGGCCTTGGGCGAATCGGGCGAGCTTCCTCGCGGTCGACCAGATCGCGTGGCAGCTCTCGCGCCCGTTCATCAACCCGTGGCGGGACAGGTCGCTCGGGTTGCCGCGGCTGCCGTTGCGGGGCCGGCGGACCGACGGTGCCCCGGTGCTGGCGTGCTTCAGTCCGGTGGTGGTTCCGCGCCCCGGGGACTGGGCCTCCAACGTGAACCTGACGGGCTACTGGTTCCTCGACGAGCCGGAGTGGGAGCCTCCCGGGGAACTCGCAGAGTTCCTGGCGGCGGGGCCCGCGCCGGTGTACGTCGGGTTCGGGAGCATGGTGCCGAAGGACGCCGAGATGACCGGCATGGCCGTGCGGGCGGCCCTGAAGCTCGCCGGGGTCCGGGGCATCGTGCAGGGCGACCCGGCGACGTCGGACGAGGACGTGTTCGCCGTCCGGGACGTACCGCACTCGTGGCTGTTCCCGCGCATGGCGGCGGTCGTGCACCACGGGGGCGCCGGCACGACGGCGGCGGGGCTGCGGGCGGGTGTGCCCACCGTGGTGTGCCCGTTCTTCGGCGACCAGCCGTACTGGGGCGAACGCGTCGCGGCGCTGGGGGCGGGGCCCGCCCCGCTGCCGTTCCGCGCGATGACCGTGCCGCGGCTCGCCTCGAAGATCCGGCGCGCGGTCCGGGATCAGGGGATGGCCGACCGGGCGAGTGAGCTCGGCCGCCGCATCCGGGACGAGGACGGCATCGGACGGGCACAGGAGATCATCGACTCGCTCCTTTGATGGACGTCATCGTCACATCGCGCGAGCGGCCCCTCCTCCGACGGGGCGACGGGGTGCGGCATGCCTTACGGCCAGGCAAGGCGTGTCTTGCGGAGCGGTCGGCGGACAAGTCGTCTGGTCAGGACTCGACCGCTTCACCAGGTTCGTCCTGCCACCTGCTTCCAGTCCGTGCATGCCCAGGTCGTCACACCTCGTCCCCCGGTCGGTGCACGGACTGGGCCGCATCAAACGCGTCCCTGCCTATTCAGGGGTTTGGGGCGTCCTGTTCTTCGCCCCAGTGCCAGCCTGAGCCGTCCGGGTTGGGGACGATCACGCGTCTGCTGCGGGGGGCGGTGCGCGGCGCCGGTTGCGGCGGGCCGTTCGCCCACGGCGCCCAGGGTGCTCCCTCGGGCTGCGGCGGCCGGCCGGACTCCGCGTCAGCCGGAGCCGTCCGGAAGACCATTTTCGGCGACTCGCCCGCGCCCGGCTGCGGGGCGGGCTGGAACGCGGCGTTCGTGGCCGGTCGCCGACGGGCGCGCGGCACGTCCACGGGGGCCTTGGCCGAAGGAGCATTCGGGCCGGGCGGTTCGGGGTCTTGGCGGGCGAGAGGTGGCTCCGGCATGGCGGGCCGCATCCCGGTCGGGTCGGCGATGTCCGGGCGGGCGTGCCCGTTCGGCGGCGCGGCGCCCGCGGGAGGCGGGGTCGCGTCCGCCCAGTTGATGGCGTAGGGGAAGGGCTGCTCGTCCGGGAGGCGGGGCGGGGCCACGGTGGCGCCGGCCGGGACGAGGGCGTTGCGCTCGCGCAGGTCCATGCGGGCGTGCAGGCCGGCGAGGAAGCCCGGCAGCCACCAGTTGGCCGCGCCCATGAAGCGCATCGTGGCGGGGACGAGGAGGGAGCGGACGAGAGCGGCGTCCACGACGACGGCCACGAACATGCCGACGCCGATCAGCTTCACGACGGTGATCCCGGCCATGCTGAACGCGGCGATGACGAGGAGGAAGAGCAGCGCGGCGCTGGTGATGATGCCGCCCGTGTGCTGCATCCCGGACGCGACGGCGACGCGGTTGTCGTGCGTGAGGTCCCATTCCTCGCGGATGCGGCTCAGCAGGAAGACCTCGTAGTCCATGGACAGGCCGAACACGACCGCGAGGATGAGGATCATGCTGGTGGCCTCGACGCCGCCGGTGGGGGTGAAGTCCAGCAGCCCGGCGAGGTGCCCGTACTGGAAGCCCCAGACGATCGCGCCGAACGAGGCGCCGATCGACAGGACGTTCATGACGATGGCCTTCAGCGGCAGGACGATCGAGCCGAAGAACATGAAGAGCAGGACGAACGTGGCGATCCCGACGACGAGCGCCATCTTCGGCAGGGATCTCATCAGGCTCGACATCAGGTCCATCTGGGCGGCGGTGCTGCCGCCGACGTCGATGTGCATCGGGTAGCCGTCCTTGGACAGGCTCAACCCGCGGATCTTGGTGACGAGGTCCTGGGCGTGCTGGTCCATCGGCTCGTACTTGTGCGTGACGGAGATGCGCACGCCCCCGTACGAGCCGGAGTAGCCGGTGAACTGGGCCTCGGTGACACCGGGGAGGGACGCGAGCTGCTTCCTGAACTGCTCCAGGTAGGGCGGGATGGGGTCGCCCTTGCCGGACGGCGTCCAGTCGCGCGGGATGAGGTCTCCGGACACCACCACGTCGATCGGCTCGACGGATCCGTTGGGGAAGTCCTTCTTGATGGTCTCGACCACGGCGCGGGTGGGGCTGCCCTTGGGCAGGACGCGGGCGTCCACGCTGCCGAACTGGACGTTCAGGAACGGCACGAACATCACGCCCAGGATGACGAGCACGACCGCGAAGTACGGGAGCGGGTGCTTCATCACGCTGTGACCGAGCCGGTACCAGAAGCCGCTCTCGGGGTCTCGCCGCGCGCGCTTGGCCGTGGGGCGCCGCCACCACATCTGCCCGCCTTCGACACGCGGGCCTAGGAGGGCCAAGAGCGTCGGCAGCAGGACGGTGGCTCCGAACACCGCGACCATGACGGTGGCTATGCCGGCGAGCCCGATCGTCCGGAGGAACATCTGCGGGAAGAGCAGGAGGCCCGCGAGAGCCGCCGAGACGGTGATGCCGCTGACCATGATGGTGCGGCCGGCGGTCGCCATGGTGGCGGCCAGGGCGGCCTCGCGGATGGGTTTGAGCGCCGTCCTGTACGCCTTCTTCGCGGCCTTGCGCGCTGCCTTGTCGCGTTCCCGCTTCCAGGGTTTTCCGGGTGGCAGACCTTGCGCGGCCATGCCGCGCTGAAGTTCCTCACGGAAACGGCTGATGATGAACAGCGAGTAGTCGATCGCCAGGCCGACGCCCATCATCGTGACGACTTCCAGAGCGAAGGACGTCACGTCCGCCGTGTACGTCACCACGTGCAGGACGGCCAGTCCGCCGACCGTCGAGAAGACGGCCACGACGATGGGCAGGACCGAGGCCATCACGGCGCCGAACAGGATGACGAGCAGGATGAGCAGGGGCAGTGCGGTGATGGTCTCCGCGCGGACGATGTCGGCCACGACCTGCTTGCCGAACTCCTCGCCCAGCGGGACGCTGCCGCCGTACCGGACGTCGAGCCCTGGCGCGGCCATGCGGTCCTTGACGGCGTGGTAGTTCTCCGTCTTGTCCGCGCCCTCCTTGCCCTTCAGCTTCACCGCGACGAAGGTCGAGTGCCGGTCGTGGGAGGCGAACGTGCGCGCGGCCTCGCCGTTGAACGACCAGTAGGAGATGATCTCGTCGACCTGGGCCTTGGGCAGCCGCGCGATGGTGGTGACGACGCTCGCCTCGAAGCGCGGGTCGTCCACCGTCATCGTGTCGCTCGAGTACAGGACGAGGACGTCGGGGTTGGTGCTGCCGAAGTAGGTCGCGCCCAGCTTGGCGACGAGCGTCGAGGACGCGTCGGGGTCCTCGAAGCCGCCCTCCTTGAACTTGGCGAACACGCCGAGTCCCCAGGCGCCCGCCACCCCGGTCATGATCAGGATCAGGACGAGGCTGGTCCAGCGTCGCCGGTGGATGAGACGCCCCAGCCCCGAAAGCATGATCCTCCTGTTTCGCCACGGCCACCCGGAGGCTCCCTTGCCTCCGCGCGGCCGGTTTCCGTCGTTACCTGCGAGACGCCAGGCGGTCCGCAGTCGTCGCGAGGTCGCCGTCGAGGAAGCGCTGCCGTGTCGCGGCCCGTGCGATCTTCCCGCTGGAGGTGCGCGACACGCCACCCGGTTCTATCAACACGAACGCGTGGACGCTCATCTCGTGCTCGACGTTGACGGCCGCGCGGACCGCGGACTCCACCTCGTCCACGTCGAGCCGCCCGAGGGGGACCCGGCGGTTGCGCTCGGCGACGACCACCAGCCGCTCGGTCTCCTCCCCGGTGAGCGCGAACGCTGCCACGTGGTCGGGGCGGACCGCCGGGTGCGCCTCCTGCGCCGTGACCTCGATGTCCTGCGGGTAGTGGTTGCGGCCGTCCACGATGATGAGGTCCTTGATACGTCCGGTCACATAAAGCTCACCCTCGTGGACGACTCCGTAGTCACCGGTCTTCATCCACGGACCGGAGGGCAGGTCCCCGGGTTCGGACAGCTCGCCGCCGAACGTCTCCTGGCTCCGCTCGGAGTTGCGCCAGTAGCCGGGCGCCGTGTTGGGGCCGTGCACCCAGATCTCGCCGACCCGCCCGTCCGGCTGCTCGACGCGGGCCTCGGGGTCGACGATCGCGACGATCTGCCCGCACGGGCGCCCGCACGACACGAGCGCGCTCGTCCCGTCCGCGTCGTCCTCGCGGAGCCGCAGGTCGCCCTGGGTGAGTGCCTCCCGGTCCACCGAGATGATCTTCGGCGGGACGTCCTCGGCGGCGGCCGTGACGAACACGGTGGCCTCGGCCAGCCCGTACCCCGGCGCCTGCGCGCCCGGACGCAGCCCGGCCGGCGCCAGCGCGTCGGCGAACGTCGACAGCGTCGAGGTGCGGATCGGCTCAGCGCCGTTCAGGCAGGTCGTCAGCCCGGACAGGTCCAGGTGGGCGATCTTCTCCGGCGCGGCCATGGACGCGACGTACTCGTAGGCGAAGTTCGGCCCGGCGGTGTAGACGTTCTTGCCGGGCCGCTCCGCGATGAGCTGCAGCCACCGCATCGGGTTCATGATGAACGAGACGGGGTCGGTGTAGATGGCGTGGTCGCCGCGCACCAGCGGCAGTGCCATCGTCGCGATCAACCCCATGTCGTGGAACAGCGGCAGCCAGCTCACCAGCTCGGGGTCCGGCTTCTCGGGCGCCCACCCCGCCCACAGCTGCGCGGCGTTCGCCGTCACGTTCCCGTGGGTGATCTCCACTCCGGCCGGACGGCGCGTCGATCCCGACGTGTACTGCAGGTAGGCGACGTCGTCGAACGCGATCGTCTCGTCCCGCCAGCGGTCCGCCAGGGCCAGGTCGACCTCCTCGGCGAACACGATCTCCTTCGGCTGCGGGACGTCGTGGTCGGCGAGGAACTTCTCCACGTGCGGCAGCGCGTTCCGCGTCGTGACGATCACCGCGGGCTCGGCGTCGGCATAGGCGCCGATCAGCCGGTCGGCGTGGCCCGGCAGGTCGGGCGAGAACAGCGGGACCGCGATGACGTGCGAGTACAGGGCGCCGAGCATGGTCATCATGTATTCGAGCGTCTGCGGCAGCAGCAGCGCGGCGCGCTCCCCGGGCCCGGTGACCTGCCGGAGCGTCACCGCCATGGCGCGCGCCCGCCGGTCGGTCTCGGCCCAGCTCAGCGTGAGGTGCGCGCCGGACGGGTCGGCCGAGTAGTCGACGAAGGTGTAGGCCGGGGCGTCCGGCTTCTCCCTCGCCCACCGCGCGACCCGCTCGATCAGCGGGGTGCGGCCGGAGCCGCCGGGCAGGAGTTCGGGAAGCAACGAGCCCAATGCCATTGATCATCTCCCGAGGGGACGGGCCGGACGGGGCCGTGGACGGTGCCGTGAGGGGGTTGCACTCCGCCGGCCAAGGTGCGCCGCGCCCGCCGGACGACTCTGTCTGGACGCCCCGGTGACCGGCGATGATCACAAAGCTACCGGATGGTAGTCAGCGGGCGATATTAGCTCCCGGTCACATTCGCCGAAGCGCGGTTTGTCATCCCCGTGACAAGAGGAAATCCCCTTTCACACCAGGGCTTCCGACCGGTCACCGACCGTGCCCGGGGCTACTGTTCAGCGGAGAAGATCTGCTCCATGATGCCCCGGCGGTGCCGCCCCTGGTACGTCGTCGCCGGGTTCACCCCGTCCGGGAGCTCGGCAAGGTAGCGGCTCTCCGCGTCGATGAGCTGCTCCAGCTCACCGCGGTCGAGAAAGACGCCCTTGCATCCCGGGCATTCCTCGATCACGACCCCGTGGCGTTCGTGAGTGTCGAGCTTGGAGTCGCACTTCGGGCACTGCAGCGTCGCGTCTGACATACCGGATCCCCTGTCCGTCACGACCGCGTTTACCGTCGCCGGTCAGCTTACTGACACCGGATCCTTTTCGGGTCGATACCAGGACACTCGTCCGCCGATTCGGAGGCAGGAGCGGGGTACGCATCCGTTCGCGTCGCCCTACCCCCTTCGTTGGCATCAGCCCGTTCTGTCCCGCTCTGCCCTGGACTCGGCGCGGCTGAGCGCCGCCCGGCGCCGCGTCAGCACGATGCAGGCCGCGCCCCACAGGAGGCCGATCTCGGCCACCAGGGCCACGGCGAGCACGACCGCCCAGTCCGTCCCGTCCCCTTCCTCCATGCCGGCCGGGGACATCAGGGTCGTGTGGTTCTCCTCGGCCACCGGCGGGAGGTTCGGAGGCTTCACCGGCGGCAGGACGACCGGTGCCGACGGCGTCGGCACCGCGGGACCGGGCAGATTCGGAGCGACCGGGCCCCCGGCACCCGGCTGCCCGACCCCGCCCGGCGCTTCCGGCCCGCTCACGAAAGGCCCGCCCCCGGGCGGCAGCCCGCCCCCGCCCGGCTGGGCACCCGCCTTCGGCTTACCGTCCTGACCCGGCTTCCCGCTCTCCCCCGGCTCGGCACTGCCCCCCGGCTCCACATCGTGCGAAGGCTCCACACCGTGCGAAGGCTCGGCGCCAAGGCTCGGCTTCGGACTCTCGGACGGCTTCGCGCTCTGGCTCGGCTTCGCGCTGTGGCTCGGCCCGGCACTGTGCGCCCCGGCACTGTGGCTCGGCTTGACGCTGTGGCTCGGCTTCGCGCTGTGGCTCGGCCCGGCGCTGTGGCTCGGCTTGGTGCTGTGAGTCGGCGGGCCGCCAGGAGGCGGGTTGGCGCTCTGTCTTGGCTTGTCGCTGTGGGACGGCACGGCGACGTGAGGCGGCTTCCCATCAACCGTCGTCGGACACGGCCACCCACCCACCGTCGTGCTGCTACCTACGCACGGCGTAGGCGGGCCCCCGGGCCCCACCGGACGAGGATGAGCCCCAGAGTGGGGCTTAGCGCCATGCGTCGCACCATGCGTCGGCGCGCTGCCCGGGCTCGGCGCCCGACTGGGACCCGGCTTAACACCGTGCGTCGGCTTGCCCCCAGATGACGACGCGCATGGCCGCCGGCCCCTGTTGGGACCGCCACTCGCACAATGCGTCGGCGCGCCAGTCGCACCAAGCTGCGCACTGGGCCGCGGCTTGGTGCCATGCGTCGGCTCGCCACCGGAAGGCGACGTGCACGGCCGGCCGTCTCTGTTGGAGTTGCCCGGTGCGCAGTGCGTCGGCGCTGCGCCTGCGCCGGGGGGCGTGTTCGGGTTCGACTTGGCACCGGGCGTGGGGTCGCCGCTAGGCGGGCATGGGCGGGCGCCCGCGCTCGTGTTGGCCTTCTTGCAGTTCGTTGGCTTGGTCGGGTCGGGCCTGGTGGCTGGAGTCGGGCACCACTTCCCGCCGGAGCTCGCCTTGTCGCTCGTGCAGGGCGTGAGTTCGTCCCCGAGTTGGGGGCTCGGCACCGGGCCGGTGCTGGACGGGCTACGGGAAGCGCCGTTCAGCACGTTCCGGGCGGTCCTGGAGAAGTCGAAGACCGTACGGGTCGAGCGGCGTGGGGCGTTGGAGGCGTCCACAACGGCGAGGATGCTCAGCGGTCTCGCGGACGGTCCCTTCACCATCGAGGCCGGGAATCGGACTGTTCCCCTACGTTCACGACCCTCCGAACCCACAGTACCCAGAGTGCAGTGCAGGCCCTGGCCGGAGCCGAGCGGCGAGCAGTCCGGCGTGCGGCTGGTCCAGGACAACGGGTGGCCGGCAGTGAGGCGCAGGCCGACCTGGCGGGCGACACCGCCTCGGGCGCGGACCCGGACGGTGAATGCCAACGTGTACTCGGATCCATGGGACGTGACCACGTCGGGTGTCGTGACCACATGCAACCGGACGTTCGACGGGGCCGCCTCCGGTATCGCCTGGGCGGCGGGGCTCATCAGGGTGAGCGGCGCGGCCAGCGCACCGCTCACGGTGATCGCGCCCCAGCGGGCCCTTCGACGCTCCCCTCGCACACGCTCCCCCTAGCGGTCTGCTCATGGCCACCCGGGGGCGGTGCCCACAACGTCGGACACAAAGAGTTATTGCCACATCACTCGCGGGAGTAACGCGCCTCACCCCGGCAACCCACCCTCTTTCGCACAGCGAAATCGCCTCTCCGTAGAATCGGGTGATCGCGAGGGAGAGGAGTCACGGGTGACGGAGGGCGTTCGGTCGCTGGTCCGCGCGTTCGATCTGCTGGAGCATCTGGCGGACGCGGGGGGCGAGATGGCGCTGTCGGAGCTGACGGAGGCCTCCGGCCTGCCGATGCCGACGATCTACCGGCTGATGCGGACGCTGGTCAACCAGGGCTATGTCCGGCAGGAGCCGTCCAAGCGCTATGCCCTGGGTCCGCGCCTCATCCGGCTCGGCGAGGGCGCGAGCCGCCTGCTCGGCACGTGGGCGCGCCCGGTGCTGTCCCGCCTGGTGGAGGAGGTCGGCGAGACGGCCAACATGGCGGTCCTGGAGGGCGACGAGGCCGTGTACGTCGCGCAGGTGCCGTCCAAGCACTCGATGCGGATGTTCACCGAGGTGGGACGGCGTGTCCAGCCGCACTGCACGGGCGTGGGGAAAGCGCTCCTGGCGCAGCTGCCCGACCAGCGGGTCCGCGAGATCCTCGCCAGGACGGGCATGGACGCGCACACGCCCAACACCTTCACGGACGCGGAAGCCCTGCTGACGGAGCTCGAACGGATCCGCCGGCAGGGCTACGCGCTCGACGACGAGGAGCAGGAGGTCGGTGTCCGCTGCGTCGCGGTGGCGCTGCAAGGCGCGCCGACGCTGACGGCCATCTCGGTGTCGGGGCCTTCAGGGCGCATGACGCACGAGACCGTCCCGAACGTCGTGCCCATCATGCGCGACGCCGCCGACCGTTTCGCCAAGGAACTCGGCCCGACCGCTTCCTGACGTCCTGCCGTTCTCAGTCGACGGGCTCGCCGACGATGACGGTGGGACGCCCGCCGCGCTCCCAGGCGACGAAGTCGCCCGCGGACTTCACCAGGACGGAGGCCAGCCAGAGGGCCAGGCCGGTGTCGTCCGCGATGCCGACGACGGGGATGACGTCGGGAACGGCGTCGATCGGGGAGATGATGTAGACGAGCCCGAGGGCGAGCAGTCCGAGCGTCCCGAAGGACATCCCCTTGTACTGCCCGCGCAGGACCGACTTCAGCATCCTGGGGACGGCGCGGACGCGCTCCCAGAATCCCGGCGCCTCGGGTTCGAGCGTCTCGCGGTAGATATGCCAGGCCTGCCCGGCGGCGGCCGCACTGCGCTTCCTGTCCACCAGCACTCCTTGTATCCGGGACATCTGTGAGGGCGCGCCCCCGCAACGCCCACGTACGACTAGGACGCGACGAGTGCCGGGTTTGTTCCCTTCGATCGATCATGAGGCGGGGGTCACAGCCGGACCGTCCCGGCCGCCGCCAGGGTGATCGCCGGACGGATCCGACGGTGTCGATTGATCAGGGTGACCAAAGGTGAGGTGTTCATCACTCTCGTGGTCGACGTGCGGCGGTTCACGGCGTGTCGGCTGGCGTCCGCTGCGAGCATGAGGGATCCGGGGGGAGCGCCGCCTCCGCCCGGCACGACCGGCATGGCCCGTCGAGCATCGCAGGAGCTGACGTACCGATATGAGCGGCGACCATACGAACCGCCCCGTCCACGGCACCGCGGCAGGCGACGTCTACGTCGCGCTGCCCCCGACGGCCGTCGACGCGACAGCGTCCGGCCCGACCCGGCTGATCGTGGTCTGGCCCGGCTTCGACCCGCCCCGGACGGCGAGTGCGCTCGCGACGGCGATCCCGATGACGGGTGTGCCCGTGTGGCGCGTCTACCTGGACCTGCCCGGGCGCTCGCCCGGCGGCCTCGGCTCCGGCGCGATCCTGGAGACCGAGAGCATCGAGGCGTACTGCGCGGCCGTGGAGAACGCCGCCCGGCGGCTGCCGGACGCGCTCGCGCAGATCCGCCGCGACCTCGACATCCCGGATGGTCCGGTCGGTCTCGCGGGCTTCAGCGCGGGCGGCGCGGCCGCCCTGCTCGCCCTGGCCCACAGTGCGGTGCCGGTGAGCATCGCCGCGCTCGTCGCGCCCGTCGTCGCTCCGGCGCGGGCCGCGCGGGCGGTGGAGAAGCGATCCGGTTCGGAACGCCTCTGGAGCGAGCACGCCGCCGCGCTCGCCGACCGGCTCGACCTCGGGACCCTCGCCGCCGACATCGCCGGACGGGACGTGCCGGTCCTGCTGGTCGGCGGCGCCAAGGACCGCGTCGTCCCCGCTCGGGAGATCACGGCGCTCCGCGACGAACTGCGCAGGCACGGCGGCCGGGCGGAGTCCACCACGTTCCGGATGGGACACGCGCTGGCCGCCGAGCCCGGCACCGAGCCGCGCCCGCCGATCACCGAGGCCGTCCGGGTCGACGGCGCCCTCACCGACTGGTTCCGCGACCGTCTCGCCACGCCGGCACCCGGGGTGGCCGCGCAGGCCGCGCAGGCCGGGCCCGATGGCGGGTCGGCCGAGGCGACCGGTGACACGCAGCCGATGGAGCGGCGGCACGGTTCGTGGTCGTCCGGCGCCGGGAACATCCCGGGCGCGCGGACGGGTGCCGGGCTGGGCCACGGGGTCTGACCGTCCGGCGGGCACGCTGCGGCGCCCGCCGGACGGGTGAGAGCCGACGGGATCAGCCCTTGGACAGAACCTCGTAGCGGACGGGGATGACGCCCGATCCGGTGCCGCCGACCTTCTTCATGGCGGCCTTGGACAGGTCCAGGCAGCGTCCGCCCGCGTACGGACCGCGGTCGTTGATGCGGACGATGACCGAACGGTCGTTGTTCTTGTTGGTCACCCGGACCTTCGAGCCCAGCGGCAGCGTCTTGTGCGCGGCCGTCAGCTCGCTCGGGTCGAAGGGCTCGCCACTGGCGGTCATCTGGCCCTCCCAGTAGTAGGAGGCCTCGCAGGACCCCGACCTCACAACCTTGTACTGCTTCTTCTTCTTGGGCTTCGCCAGGTTCGCGGCCTGGTCGTCGGCCTTCGACGACTTCTTCTTCCTGCTCTTCTTGGGAGTCTTCGAAGGCGACGGCTCCGGAGAGCGGGGCCGGCCTCGGTCGGCCCGGGTCGGCTCGCCGTGCGGACGGTCCGCCAGCGGGTCGACGGCCTCGGGCGCGGTCTGCGCCGCCTGTGCCGAGTCGGCGGGGCCGTCGCGCCCGGCCAGGGCGAACGCGCCCGCGGCCAGGACGGCGACGGCGGCGCCGGAGACGATCAGGATGGTACGTAGGCGCGCTCGAAGAAGACGCCTGACAGGGCTACCCACAGAGGAGTCCTTTGTTAGGGGACAGGACCCCGGACGCCCGGCGGATCTCACCGCCGTTCTCTCGCGACGTGGCCAGGCGACGTCTTCCGTCCCCCGGATCCCCCGCCGCCCGCGGGCTCCTCAGCCCGCCCCGCGCCGCTCTTTCAGGCGCGCCCGCTTGATCGCGGATCGGCGTCCGGCAGGTGCGGCTGGAAAGGCATCTTCACTTTTCGAAATAACTGAAGCGCCGCACAAGTCCCTGACCGTACGTTGTGTCCTCCATAGATCAAGCCCTGGAGCCGTTGTTTGTGGGATTTGTCACCTCAGCTTTTGCCCCATGAAGCTGATCAACTTCATTCGGTGACCACATTTCAAGATCGTCTTTACTGCGCGCATACCGCTGATCTCGGACGGATAACAAAGGATCCGGCACAACGGAACGGGGCGGTCCGGCGGAAGATCACTTCCGCTGGACCGCCCCGTGAGCTGGGAGGACCGGTCGTGTGTCAGCCGCGCTCCTGGACGACCGGGACGCTCGGAACCGCGGGCAGCGCCGGCACCTTCGGCACGCTGAGCGCGGACGCGTCCGGCATGGACAGCGGGCCGCCCGCCGGCCCTCCGCCCGCCGGCCCGTCCGCCGTCCTGCGGGAGCCGTCACGCGCCTTCAGCACGTCCACCACGTTGCCGACGTCGCCCTCGGTCTTGCCGAGGCCGCTCCCGGCCTTGTTCACGGTGCCGTCGGCCTGCCCGACCAGGTCGCCGGCCGGGCCCGGTCCGGCGTACCGGGCGGCCGGCGGGAAGAGCACCGAGCCGAGGGGCAGGCCGCCGGGAGTCGCGCCGCCGAGCAGGGACCCGAGGTTCGGCAGCCCGGAGTTCGGCCCCGGCCCGGCCAGGCTGATGGGCGTCTCGGCGGCACGGCCGTTCGGCACGGCGGGCCGTGCCGCCTCACGGCGGCCGAGCTTGCCGGTGGACAGGAGCTTGCCGGTGGGCAGACCCTGACCGAGCTTTCCGGTGGGGACGACCTTGCCCAGCTTGCCGGTGCCGCCGAGCAGCGTCCCGGGGACGTCGCCCCCTCCGCCGGACAGGACGGGCAGCGCCGTCCCCGGCTTGCGTTCGCGCGCGTCGCGCTGGGTCGCACCTGGGCAGTCGCCCTGGGGGAGCCCGCCGATCGGGGTCTGGCCGACGGCCGGCAGCTGCGCGTCCGGCAGCCCCAGCCCGGTGCTCGACTCGACCGTCTTGGCCGGGCGTACCCGGCACCGCGCGCGGGCGGCGCGCATCCCCGGGCCCGCCGGAGCGGCTCGGAGGAACTCGTCCGAGGCGCCGGCGCCCAGCGCGGCGGTCCGGCCGCCCGTCCCGGCGGCCGGGTCCGGGAGCGTGCGCACGATGCCGTGGCTCGTGGCGGCGGTCTCATAGAGGAGCGTCGACGGGCCGGCCGCCGCGCTCGGCGCCGCCTTGGCGGGTGCGGCGTCCGTCGGCGCGGCCGCCACGGCGATCGCGGTGGCGAACGAGGCGAGGACGGAGACCCTCAACAGGCTTCTGGCGGAGCGGTTCATTCTTTCCCCCGGGGTTTTCGGATTGGCCCTGCACATGTGGCGTGCGCCCGAGCGGCTGGTGAATCCCGGCGCACCGTCGAGCGGGGACGCTAGTACACGGCGGTGCCGCATGCGGCCGATTCGAAAATGACTTGGGGAAACCAGAAAGATCTAGATGGACTGATCATAGGTGTGCGGCGAAATGTCAAATGCCGACAATTTCCGATAAAACAAGAGCGGGGGCGCCCCGAGGGGCACCCCCGCCTGCGCGGGCCGTCCGGGCTACTCGGCGGCGCCGAGGGAGATGGCCTGGTCGACCTCGCCCTTGCGGGCGGCGAGCTCGGTCGCGTAGCGCTCCTCGTCGACCTTCTCGGCGATCTCCTCGTCCTGCTTCATCAGGGCTTCGAGGTCGGCCTTGGCGTTGTCGAGGACGCCCATGTCCAGGTAGGCGGCCTGCACCTTGTCGCCCCAGAGGCCCACATCCCGGACACACGGGACGATGCGACTGAAGAGCAGCGACTGGTAAAGGGTGTACATGTCGGAGTTGTCGACATACTCCATGCACCGGTCGACCGGCATGTCGAGCTGCTCGAAGATCTCGCGGCCCTTGAATCGGTCGCGCATCAGGTAGCAGCCCTCGACGACGAACTCCTCGCGCTCGGCCCGCTCCTTGTCGGTGAGCTCGGCGTAGTAGTCCTTGAGCGCGAGCCGCCCGAACGCGACGTGCCGCGCCTCGTCCTGCATGACGTAGGCGAGGAGCTGCTTGACGAGCGGGTTCGTCGACATGTCCCGGTACAGCCCGAACGCGGCGAGGGCGAGGCCCTCGATGAGGACCTGCATGCCGAGGTAGGGCAGGTCCCAGCGGCTGTCCTCCAGCGACTCGGCGAGCAGCTTCGCCAGGTCCTGGTTGATCGGGTAGTACATGCCGATCTTCTCGTGCACGAACTTCGCGTACAGCTCGACGTGCCGCGCCTCGTCCATGGTCTGGGTGGCGGCGTAGAACTTCGAGTCCAGGTCGGGGACGGTCTGGACGATGCGCGCCGAGACGTTCAGCGCGCCCTGCTCGCCGTGCAGGAACTGGCTGAACAGCCACGAGCCCTGGTGGCGGCCGAACTCGTCCTTCTCCTTCTGTGACATCTTGTCCCAGATGTCGGACCCGAACAGCGGGTTGAAGTTCTCCGGCAGCCCGGCGATGTTGATCGGATCGACCTCAAGGTCCCAGTCGATGCGCTTCTGCGCGTCCCACTGCTTGTCCTTGCCCTTCTGGTACAGGTTCAGCAGCCGGTCGCGGCCGTCGTCGTACTCCCAGGTGAAGCGGGTGTCGCCCGCCATCGGGACGTTCCACGTGTCGTTCGGGACCGGCGTGACGTAGAGATCGTGGGAACTCACGGGGGGATCCTCCTCCAGGGGTGACGCCGCACGATCGCGACGCGGGTGTGCACCGCCCTTGGCTTTACATGCCTTCGTAACATGTAAAGCCCGCGGAGGCCAGGGAGTCGCCGGAACCCGTGACGGGAGGGCTACCGGGAACAGTCGCCCGAACACGGTCGCCCGCGCCCCCGGGGAGAGGGTGCGGGCGAGCGGGCGGAACGGTCCCGGGGTCAGCGGGACTGGAGGGCGTCCAGGCCGACGGCCTGGGCGATGACGAGGCGGCGGTCCAGGCGCGGATCGCCGATCTCGACGACGTAGCGGTCGCGGAAGCCGAACTTCTTCTCGACGCTGAAGACGACCTGGTCGCCGGCGTAGAAGTCGAAGTGGTACGGCCACGCGAACGGCAGGTTCTCCACGTACGGGATGAACTGCCAGACACGCCGCAGCAGGGCGACGAACTTGTTGCGCTCGCTGCCGGTGGTCACGCCGAGGCCCGGCTGCTCCAGATGCCAGGTGGAGGCGAGCAGCGACTTCTTGAAGTCCTTGCGGAACACCCCGATCGGCTGCCCGTGGGCGTCCGTGATGTCGTACGCCGACGCGAGGTCGATGCGCTTGCGCGCCTTGAACCCGAGGATCGGGCGCGTCTTGGAGTCGTCCGAGTACAGGGTGACCTGCTCCTTGAACGCCAGCCGCTTCTGCTGCGCGAAGGCGAGCAGCTCGCCCTCCCCGCCGCCCGGCCCCTCCGCGTGCACCTCGTACTGGTTCACCATCAGGCGCACCCGCTGCCGGATCAGCAGCCTGCGCTGTGTCTGGAGTCTTTCCTCGTCCAGCGAACTCACCCGTTCCGTGTCGGTTTGCGGAGGGGAGTCTGCCATAGCGAGTCCCTTTCATCCGGCGTTTCCCGGATGCGTCCGACCTCGGGGTCAGTACTCCTGGATGTGCGCGGCCAGGTAGCCGTGGATCAGCCGCTCGGCCTCGGCGACGATCTCCGGGTCGCCGTCCGGGCTGCGGCGGAACGCCATCTTCAGCACGGCGTCGCCGGCCTCGACCGAGATGGCGAGCGCGGTGGCGAGGCCGGGGGTGTCCTGGACGCCGAACGTGTCCACGATCATGCGGCGGAGCCGGTCGGCGACCACCGCGTTGTTGTCGGCGTCGGAGTCGAGCAGGTTGACGTCGGCGACGTCGCCGAAGCGCAGCACCCGGAAGCCGGGCACGGTCCGGTGCATCTCGACGAAGATCTCGATGATCGCGCCGACGGTGTCGGACCAGTCGCCGAACCTGCCCGCGGCCAGCCGCGCGGAGATCCGGTCGCCGAACTCCTCCAGGTTGCGCAGCGCGAGCGCCTGCGCGACCGCGCGCTTGTCGGGGAAGAACTGGTACACCGAGCCGATCGCCACCTCGGCGCGCTGGGCGATGCGCGTCGTGGTCAGGCCGTCGTAGCCGTCCTCGTCCAGGATGTCGGCGCAGGCGTCCAGCATCCGCTGGACGCGTTCGGCGCTGCGGCGCTGGGCGGGACGGCGGCGGAGCGGGGTTCGGATCTCGGTCACCCCGCCATTGTCCCTCGGACGCAGCGGTGCTGAGCATGCACGGCGTGCCATACCTCTGGGTCGCGGGAGTCTTCCGCCCGCACCACCCCGCCACTAATATCCGAAGGCTATTCGCATTTTCGGTCGGACCATGGGGGAAGGAAGCGCGGATGGGTCTTCCGGAGGACTTCCGCTGGGGCGTCGCCACCGCCGCCTACCAGATCGAGGGCGCGGTCGGGGAGGACGGGCGGGGACCGTCCACCTGGGACACGTTCTCCCACACGCCCGGACGGACCCGCGACGGCCACACCGGCGACGTCGCCTGCGACCACTACCACCGCTGGCCCGAGGACGTCGCGCTGATGGCGGGCCTCGGCGTCGACGCGTACCGGTTCTCGATCGCGTGGCCGCGCGTGCAGCCCTCCGGCAGCGGCGCCGTCAACGCCAAGGGCCTCGACTTCTACGACCGGCTCGTGGACGGCCTGCTCACCGCCGGCATCGCCCCCGCCGCCACGCTCTACCACTGGGACCTCCCGCAGCCGCTCGAAGACGCCGGCGGCTGGATGGAGCGTGACACCGCCTACCGGTTCGCCGAATTCTCCTACCTGGCGGCCGAGCGCCTCTCCGACCGCGTCGACATGTGGATAACTCTGAACGAGCCCGTGGTCGTCACCGCCTACGGCTACGCGTTCGGCGTCTACGCCCCCGGCAGGACGCTCCTGCTCGACGCGCTGCCCACCGCGCACCACCAGCTCCTCGCCCACGGCCTCGCCGTCAACGCCCTGCGCAGCCGGGGCGCGCGCAGGGTCGGGCTGACGAACCACTACTCCCCGGCCTGGGCCGCCTCCCCGGCCGACCAGCCCGCGGCCGACGCCTTCGACGCGTTCATGAACCGGCTGTTCACCGACCCCGTCCTGCTCGGCCGCTACCCGGACCTGATGGGGGACGCGCCGTACATCCGCTCCGAGGACATGTCGGTCATCGCCTCACCCATCGACTTCCTGGGAGTGAACTACTACAACCCCACACGGATCGCGACCCCGGCCGAGGGCCCGCTGCCGTTCGACATCGTGGACATCACCGAGTACCCGACGACGGGGATGGGCTGGCCGATCGTCCCGGACGCCTTCCTGTCGCTGCTGCGCACCCTCGACTCCCGCTACGACCTGCCGCCGCTGCACATCACCGAGAACGGCTGCTCGTTCGCCGACGAGCCCGGTCCGGACGGCGCCGTGGACGACCCGGCCCGCATCGAGTTCCTGGACGCCCACATCGCCGCCGTGCGGACCGCCGTCGACGAGGGCGTCGACATCCGCGGCTACTTCGCCTGGTCGCTCCTGGCAACTTCGAATGGGCGGAGGGCTACCACCCCCGCTTCGGGCTCGTCCACGTCGACTACGAGACGCAGAAGCGCACGCCGAAGACGTCCTACGGCTGGTACCGGGACCTCATCGCGTCGTCCAGGCGTCGCTGACGGGCCCGGCGGGCGGCCGCTCCCACGCTTGACGCATGCCCGTCTTCCGCAGTGCGGCATGCTGATGCGCATGGAGACTCCTGAGACGCTCGCGGGCGTGCGCGCCCGGATCGACGCCATCGACGGGCGGCTCGTCCAACTGCTGGCCGAACGCGAAGGGCTGGTGCGCGCGGCCGCCGCCTTCAAGCGCGACGAGCGGGCGGTCCGCGCGCCCGACCGGGTGGAGCGGGTGGTCGCCCTGGCGCGGGAGCGGGCCGCGGACGCCGGGCTCTCGCCCGAGGTCGCCGAGACGGTGTGGCGGGCGATGATCGGCGCCTTCGTCGATCTGGAGCTGAACGAGCACGCGCACCGCCGCGGATAGGCTTCTCTCTCCGCTTCGTCGTGGAGGTTCTTGATGCCGGAGACCCGCCCGCTGCGCGCCACCGACCCCCGCGAGATCGGCGGCTCCCGGCTGACGGCCCGGCTCGGCGAGGGCGCCCAGGGCATCGTCTACCTGGGCGAATCCGGCACCGGGCAGCGGGTCGCCGTGAAGCTCCTGCACGCCGACATCGGACGGGACGAGCGGGCCCGCACCCTCTTCGACCGGGAGCTGGCGGCGGCCCGCCGCGTCGCCCCGTTCTGCACCGCCCGCATCCTCGCGGCGGACGCCGACGGCGACATCCCCTACATCATCAGCGAGTACATCGACGGGCCCTCCCTGCGCGACCGGGTCCTCCAGGAGGGCGCGGCGTCCCCGGCGGAGCTGGTCGCGCTCGCCATCGGCACCGCGACCGCGCTCGCGGCCATCCATGAGGCGGGCGTCGTCCACCGCGACTTCAAACCGGCCAACGTGCTGCTCGGCCCGGACGGCCCCAAGGTCATCGACTTCGGCATCGCGCGCCCGCTGGAGGCCACCTCCGCCACCCTGACCGGCGCCGTCGGCACCCCCGCCTACATGGCGCCCGAGCAGGTGGCGGGGTCCGCGGGCGGCGCGCCGCTGGACATGTTCGCGTGGGGCTGCACGATGGCGTTCGCCGCGAACGGCGTCCCGCCGTTCGGCAGCGACTCGGTGCCGGCCATCATGCAGCGGATCCTCTACCAGGAGCCGGACCTGGGCGCGCTGACCGGGGACCTGCGGACGCTCGTCGCGTCCAGCCTGGAGAAGGACCCCGCGACCCGCCCGACCGCCCTCCAGGTGCTGCAGCGGCTGCTCGGACTCGGCCCGAACGCCGACCTCCTCGCGGAGGGGACCTCGGCCGTCGCGCGACCGGCCGCACCACCCCAGGCCGGGAACTGGACGCCACCGGCCGCGACGCACCCGTCCCCCGCAGGCTGGACGCCACCCACGCCACCCCCGTCCCCACCGCCTCTCGGGACGTACCCGGGGAGCCGGCCCCAGACCGGGCGAGGCGGCCGGGTGCTCCTCCTCGCCGGAGCGGCCGCCGCGGTCGTGATCCTGGCCAGCGGGCTCGTCGCCGCGCTCCTCCTCAAGAGCGACGGCAGGGCCGAGGGCGGCCGGACGCCGGTCGCCCAGTCCGCGCCGTCCAAGTCGTGCGCCTACCGGCCCGCGACCGGCGCGAACGTCAAGGAGGTCGGGAAGCCCCCGGTCGCCCTCCCGGCGACGGCCCCGTCCCGCGCCACCGTCGAGACCGGGCTCGGCACGCTCCAGATCTCGCTGGACGCCGGGACGGCGCCCTGCACGGTGAACTCCCTGGCCTACCTCGCGGCCCAGAAGTTCTACGACCGCACCTCATGCCACCGGCTCACGACGGACCCGAGCCTCCAGGTCCTGCAGTGCGGCGATCCGAGCGGGACCGGGGCGGGCGGGCCCGGCTACCAGTTCGACGACGAGAGCCTGAGCTCGGCGCGCTACACGCGGGGGGCCGTGGCCATGGCCAACGCGGGCCCGAACACCAACGGCAGCCAGTTCTTCATCCTGTACGGCGACACCACGAGCCTCCCCGCGTCCTACACGGTCTTCGGCCGGGTCACGTCCGGCATGGACATCGTGGACGCGGTCGCCAAGAAGGGCGTCGCGGGCGGCGGCACGGACGGCGCCCCGAAGCAGAAGGTGGCGATCAACGAGCTCCGTACGGCCTGATGCGCGAGATCGAGGAGTCGCACGCGGCCTGCGCGCAGGGTCCTCGTCCCGACCTCGGCGCGGCCCTGGGCGTGCGCCGGTCATGACGCCCGGCGGGCGGCGGATGAGAAGCGGCTCGCGGCGCGTTGAAGGAGGTGGACACAGCACCCCGACCAAGGAGGACGCTCCCTCGATGGCCCTCAAGCGACCGTCCTTCCTGCCGTCCCTGGACGAGCTCGAACAGCAGGCGCAGAGCAGGTCGTCCCAGCGCGGACGCCCCGGCTCCCACTTCGACCACCCCACCGCGAAGGCCCTGTTCGTGGCCGTCCTGGCCCTGACCGTCATCGCCCACGTCGTCGGCGGCATCGTCTTCCTCGTCCTCGGGCACTGATCGGACCGCAAAACCAGGTGCCGGAGAGGGCGGGACGGGTCATGGTAAGGGGATGCTGGTCGATCACTTTCCGCCGCTCGGGTTGCGGCTGACGACGCCGCGGCTGGAGCTGCGGCTGCCCTCGTCCGAGGAACTCGCCGCGCTGGCCGACCTCGCCGCCGAGGGTGTGCACGACCCGGAGACGATGCCGTTCCTCGTGCCGTGGACGGACCGCCCGCCCGCCGAGGTCGCGCGCGGCGTCATCCAGCATCACTGGAGGAACCTCGCGGAATGGACGCCCGAGAAGTGGGAGCTCGACCTCACCGTGTTCCATGAGGGCGAAGTCGTCGGGCAGCAGTCCCTCTGGGCGCAGGACCTCCTCGTCCTCCGGCAGGTCAAGACCGGTTCGTGGCTCGGTCGGCGCCATCACGGGCGGGGGATCGGCACGGAGATGAGAGCGGCCGTCCTGCACCTGGCCTTCGCCGGCCTGGACGCCGAGGAAGCCGCCTCCGTCGCGTTCGAGGCCAACCATGCCTCGAACGCGGTGTCGCGCAAGCTCGGGTACCAGCCCAACGGAGTCGAGCGCCACGTCGTACGCGGGGCCATGACCGTCGAGCAGCGGTACCGGCTCACCCGGGACGACTGGGAACGCCACCGCACCGTCCCCGTCACGATCGAGGGTCTCGCCCCCTGCCGGACGATGCTGGGGCTTCCGAAATGACGGAGCGGACTTTCGACGATCTGGTCGCCGAGGCCGGCAGCGTGTCCGTGGCGGGCTGGGACTTCTCCTGGCTGGACGGCCGCGCGACCGAGCAGCGCCCGTCCTGGGGGTACCAGCGGCTCATGAGCGAGCGGCTGGGCCGGGCACGGGCGGCGCTCGACGTCCAGACCGGCGGGGGAGAGGTGCTCGCCGGAGCCGCGAAGCTCCCGCCGACGATGGCGGCGACCGAGTCCTGGCCGCCGAACGTCGCGAAGGCCGCCCGGCTCCTGCACCCGAGGGGCGCCGTCGTCGTCGCCGACTCCGGCGAGCCGCCGCTCCCGTTCGCCGACGAGGCGTTCGACCTGGTCGTCAGCCGCCATCCGGTCGTGATCCGGTGGGACGAGATCGCGCGGGTCCTCGCCCCCGGCGGGACCTACTTCGCCCAGCACGTCGGCCCGGCGAGCGTCTTCGAGCTGACCGAGTTCTTCCTCGGCCCCCAGCCCGCAGCCCGCCGCGAACGGGACCCGGAGGCCGAGAGCGCCGAGGCCCGGGCCGCGGGGCTCGACATCGTCGATCTGCGCGCCGAGCGCCTGCCGATGGA
Source organism: Actinomadura sp. NPDC023710 (assembly GCF_040639875.1). Classification (NCBI taxonomy): domain Bacteria; kingdom Bacillati; phylum Actinomycetota; class Actinomycetes; order Streptosporangiales; family Thermomonosporaceae; genus Actinomadura; species Actinomadura sp. NPDC023710. The sequence goes on along the minus strand of NZ_JBFAGB010000001.1, from coordinate 383,053 downwards.
GTTCTTCGACGTCGGCGCGGTCGTCTACTTCCTGCGCAAGGTGATCTGGATCGTCCCCGGCTTCACCGTCGAAGGCCACCGCGACCGCCTGCGCGAACTGGACCGGCAGATCCGGCGCGACGGCGTCTTCACCGCCCATTCGTCCCGCACCCTCATCGAGGCCCGCAAGCCGTCGTGAAGGGGGCGCGCTACGCGGCGCTCAGGCGGTAGGCGGTGCCGCTGCTGCCCTGCACCCAGGCGTCGGGAAGGGCTGCGGCCAGTGCGTGCTGGGCGCGCCAGCCGGTACAGTGCCCCGGGACGACGAGCCCCGGCGCGAGGTCGGTGAGGGCGGCGACGGTGGGCGGGATGACCGGTTCGAAGGCCGGACCGCCGAGGTGCAGCCCGCCGACGAGCGCGTGCAGCCTCTCGACCCCCGTCAGCCGCTGCGCGTGCCGGACGATGTTGATCGCCCCCGCGTGGCCGCAGCCGGTCAGCACGACCAGTCCGCGGCCCCGGACGTCGACGACGAGCGCCTGGTCGTCGAGGACGAGGGGATCGTGCACCCACTCCTTGCCCGTCCATGCCTGGTGCGGGGGCGGCATGCCGTGCTCGAACCCGGTCGTCCGGTCCACCTCGCCGGTGATCAGGACGCTGCCGTCCAGCAGCAGCGAGGGCTCGCGGCGCTCGATGACCTGGAAGCCCTCCCCGTCCAGCGCCCGCCTGCTCAGCGTGGGCAGTTCCTCCACGTCCCGGCCGGGCACGGCGAGGCGGCGCCTCGTCCAGACCAGCGGATGCAGCACCATCGGCATCGACCGCACGCCGCGCAGGCCCACCATCCCCGCCAGCCCGCCCGCGTGGTCGAAATGGCCGTGGCTGAGGACGACGCCCTGGACGTCACCGAGGTCGATGCCGAGCCTGTCGGCGTTCGTGACCATCGCGTCGGGCGACCGGCCGGTGTCGAACAGCAGGGTGGTGGAGCGGCCGGCCCGGCGCACCGTGACCAGCGCGGAGAACCCGTGTTCGGCGATCATCCCCGCGGTGGTGCGGCCGCCCTCGAACTGCGGCGCCGCCACCACGCCCGCGCCGGAGCCCGCCCGGCGGGTCCGCTCGTCATCGCCGAGGAGGGCGTCGTAGACGTTGTCGACCAGGGTGACGATCTCGACCTCGTCCACCGGCTCCAGCGCGACGGGATCGACCGCCGCCCCGCGCACCGGGCGCGGCGTCGACGCCGCCGCCTCCCCCATGCCACCGGCGGTCTCGCACATGACGTCAGCCTAACCGCCGCCCGCCCTCGCGCGACTCCCGGGCGGCGTAGACTGAATGATCACGATTCGGGCCGGTGAGGAAGGTCGTGGCGACGGGATGGCGGACTCCGGAGATGCCTCGTCCGTGCCCGGTGTCGACACCGGCACGCCGAGCGTGGCCCGCATGTACGACTACTTCCTGGGCGGCAAGGACAACTACGCCTCGGACCGCGACGCGGCGGAGGCGGTCACGCAGGCGCTGCCCACGGTCGAGGGGGTCGCCCGCGCGAACCGCGCGTTCCTCCAGCGCGCCGTCCGGTACGTGGCCGGTCGCGGCATCGACCAGTTCCTGGACATCGGCACCGGCCTGCCCACGCAGGGCAACGTGCACGAGATCGCGCGGGAGGAGCAGCCCGGCGCGCGGGTCGCGTACGTCGACAACGATCCGATGGTGACGGTCCACGCGCGGGCACTGGTCGCCACGGACGAGCTGACCACGATCGTCCAGGCCGACATGCGCGAACCGGACACGGTGCTGGACGACTCGCAGGTGCACGCGCTGCTCGATTTCCGGCGCCCGGTGTGCGTGCTGTTCGTCGCCGTCCTGCACTTCCTCCAGGACGAGGAGGACCCGGCGGCGCTCGTTCGGCGCTTCACCGACGTCCTGCCCGCGGGCAGCCACGTCATCCTGTCGCACGCGGCACTGGAGGAGCAGCGCAACGTGCGGGTCGGGGAGACCTACCGGTCGCAGGCGGCGAGCGCGAGCCTGGTGGCCAGGACCCGTGACCAGGTGACCGCCCTCCTCGACGGCCTCACCATCGTCGACCCGGGCGTCGTCCGCCTGCACGAATGGCGCCCCTACGGCGGCGAGTACATCACCGACGCCGGCTGGACGGCCGTGGCCCGCAAGGACGGCTAGCTGTCGCCCGCGCCTCCGGCGGTGAGGTCGGCCTCGATCCCGTAATGGTCGGACAGGACGGTCGAACGCCCGCCGGGAAGCCGGACCTTCTCCTTGAAGACCAGGCGCGTCTTCGCCTCGATGCCCGGCCTGACCAGGAGCTGGTCGATGGCGCCGATCTCGGCGTATTCGGGACGGAAGGTCGGTTCCGTATCGCCGCCGAAAACGTCCCGCAAGCCGGTGCTCGAAACGAACTCCGCAAGGTAGGGGGAATCGCGGGGGACGTTGAAATCGCCCATCGCCACCAGCGGTTCCGCCTTCGGGATCTGGTTGACGGCCGCCGCCAGCCGGTGCAACTCGGCCTTCTCGACCTGCGCGTAGACGTTGGTCGGGGACCAGTCCATGTCCAGGTTCGCCGAAAGGTGAGTGTTCACGACGGTCAGGTGACCGCCGGGGAGGCGGATCCGGGTGAACAGGGCGCCCTTGCCCAGCAGCCATTCCGGACGTGCCGGCCGGGCCGGAACGTACGCCCGAAAATGGCGACGGGTCACTGGGTGGCGGGAAAGGGTCACGAGTCCGCCGCGCACGAGCGGGAACATCGGCGTGTAGGCGAGGTGGGGGTACGAGGTCGCGACGCGCCGCAGCAGGCCAAGGACCCGCCACGAGACGACTTCCTGCAGGCAGACGACGTCGTAGTCCGACCGCTCGATCGTCTCGGCCAGGACCCCCGTCCGGGCCCTGGCCTCTCCCCTGAAAAGGGTGTTGAAGGTGAGCACGCGCGCCTGCATGGCGGCCACTCTATGTCCCCGCGTTGCCCATCGTGGTGACGCCTTCCGATACTGGGCACAACGGACCGGCAATATCGGACGCGCTGGATAGGAAAGGTTCTGCATGAAATTCCAACTCGGCTTGTTCTCCCCCAACACCGAATCGGGGCTGGCCATCACCACCGCGCCGGAGCGATGGCACGCCACCTGGGACGACAATCTCCGGCTCGCCCGGATCGCGGACGAGGTCGGCATCGACTTCCTCCTGCCGGTCGCGCGCTGGACGGACTGGGGGCCGGACACCGACTTCCACCGCAGCGCCCTCGATCCGCTGGTGTGGGCGTCCGGGCTGCTCGCCCAGACGAGCCGGCTCCGCGTGTTCACCACCGTCCACACCGCGTTCCACCATCCCGTCGTCGCGGCCAAGCAGCTCGCGACCGCCGACCATCTCAGCAAGGGGCGGGTCGGGCTGAACATCGTGGCCGGGTGGCACGCTCCCGAGTACGAGATGTTCGGCCTCTCGCTGCCCGGCGACCACGACACGCGGTACGACCTCGCGCAGGAATGGTGGGACGTCGTCAGGCGCATCTGGTCGTCCGACGAGCCGTTCGACCACGAGGGACGGTTCTTCCAGCTCAAGCACGTCGTGGGCAGGCCCAAGCCGTTCAACGGGCACAGCCTCCCCGTCATCAACGCCGGGTCGTCCAGGCAGGGACGCACGTTCGCCGCCCGCAACGCCGACCGGGCGTTCACCGTCGTCGGCGGCCCGCAGGACGGGGCCGAGATCGTGAAGGCCATCCGCGCCGAGGCCGCCTCCCACGGCCGGACGGTGGGCGTCTTCACGCTCGGCCATGTCGTGTGCCGGCCGACGAGGAAGGAGGCGGAGGACTTCCTGCACTACTACGCCGACGAGCGCGCCGACTGGCCCGCCGTCGACGAGGTGATGCGGCTGCAGGGGCTGCACGCGCAGTCGTTCACGCCGGAGATGCTCCAGGTGTACCGCGACAGGTTCGCGGCCGGCCACGGCAGCTGCCCGCTGGTCGGCGACCCCGACGACGTCGCGGACGGCCTGGCGGATTTCGCTCATGCGGGATTCGATGGTATCGCTCTGTCGTTCCTCAATTACGCTGACGAGTTGGGCTACTTCGCCGCCGAGGTCATGCCGCGGCTGCGGGCCCGAGGTGTTGTGTCCGTCGACGATGAGGAAACGGCTCCCCGGCCAGGACGATGACTTCTTCCGCGACAAAGCCGCCCCTGTCCGCCCACCGCCGTGTCCTGAGCAAGGACATGGGAGTCCTGCACGACACGGTCGAGCCGTTCGCCGTCGGCCACGACCTCCAGGCGCTCGAACCCGGCGTTCCGATGGACGGCCTGGTCAACGCCCTCGGCGTGGGCTCGGTCAACCTCGTCTGGGTGCGGTACGGGGGCGGCGGCGTCATCGTGGACACGCCGCCCACGGAGGGAAATTTCGCCATGTGCGCGCCGATGGCGCCCATGGGCGTGGAGTACCGGGCCTCCAAGCGCCGGGAGACCTCCAGGGGGAGCCTCGTCCTGTCGCACGACGAGTCGATGCGGATGACGCCGCATCCGACGGAGGGCTGCCTGGTCATCGCGACGAGCACCGGGCGGCTCGCCGACCATCTGGGCGCCCATCTCGGGCGCGACCACGCCACGCCGCTGCGTTTCCACAACGTCGCGGAGGAGAGCCTCGTGCCGTCCTCCATCGTCGAGCGCACCTGGCGCTACGTGTGCGACGTCCTCGACGACGCGGCGGCACAGGGCGGCCTCCACCCGCTGGCGGAGCGCAGCCTGGAAGAGTCGCTGCTGACGGCGATCCTCCTCGGCCTGCCCCACACGGGCACGCCGAGCCTCGCCGAGCCCTCCGACCGGGTCCCCCACCATCTGTCCGGGATCATCCGGGAGTGGGTCGAGGCGCACCACCAGCGCCCGATCGGGGTCACCGACATCGCGGCGGCGGTGGGGCTCGGCGTGCGGCAGCTCCAGGTCGTCTGCCAGACCGAGTGGGGCATGACGCCCACGCAGCTCCTGCGCGGCGTGCGGCTCGACCGCGCCCGCGCCGCGCTCACCGTCGCCCGGCCCGGCCCCGGCGCGATCACCGAGGTGGCCGGGGCGGCCGGGTACTTCCACATGAGCCGGTTCGCCGCCCACTACCGGCAGCGCTTCGGCGAGACGCCCTCGCAGACCCTTATGCGGGCCTGAGTCAGCCCCGCGGCCGCTCCATGCCCGTCCGGAGGCGGTCACCGGCGCGGCGCCCGACGCGGGCCAGGGCCCGGTTCGCGGTGGGCGACACGCGGGACAGCGCGCGGCCGAAGCGCGCCTCGGCGGTCACGAGCACCACCGGCCTGTCCTGCCGGACGGCCCGCAGGATGGCCCGCGCGACCTTCTCCGGCGAGAACCCCCGGCGCTCGGACGCCCGCCCTATCCGCTGACGCAGCTCGGTCTCCGCGCCGGGCGGCAGCCCGACGAAACGCGTCCTGCCGACGATGGGCGTGTCGATCACCCCGGGGCAGACGGCGGAGGCACCGATCCCGTGGCGGTCGAGGTCGAGGCGGAGGCTCTCGGTCATCTGCAGGACGGCGGCCTTGGTGGCGCCGTACGCGGGCATGTCCGCGCTGGGCAGGTAGGCGGCCATCGACGAGATGTTGACGATGTGGCCCCACTCGCCCCGTTCCACCATCTGGCGGCCGAACAGGCGCGAACCGCGGTACATGCCGTCCAGGTTGATGGAGCGGATGCGGTTCCACTCCTCCTCGGACGTCTCCAGCAGCGACCCCGCGAGGGCGATGCCCGCGTTGTTCACGACGACGTCGGGGACGCCGAACGTGTCGCGGACGTGGTCGGCGAACCGCTCCATCGCCTCGGCGTCGGCCACGTCCACCCCGTAGACATGGGCTTCGCCGTCGGCCGCCCGTATCTCCTCCACCGTGCGCTTGGCGGCGGCCTCGTCGATGTCGGCCACGACGACGCGGGCCCCTGCGGCGGCGAAGGCCTGGGCGGTGGCGCGTCCGATGCCGCTGCCCGCCCCCGTGATGACGACGAGATCGCCCCCGAAGTCCTTGCCGGGAAGTCCCGCCGCGCGCGCGTGGGCGATCGCGGGCGTCTCCGGCCCGCCCTCGATGTGCTCCACGAACTCGCTGATCCAGCGGGCGACGAGATCGGGGTGGCTACGCGCCACCCAGTGCCCCGCCGGTGCGCGCCGCACGTACAGGCGTTCCACGGGCCCGCGCGCGGACAGCAGAAGCGACTGCGAGCCGTAGCGGTCTCTGACGGGGACGATCAGCTGGACGGGGACGTCCGTCCGTCCATCGCCGAGGGTGCCCGCGCCGCGGTCCGTGCCGGCACGGGCGCGGCGCATGTCGGCACGGCCGCGGCCCATGTTGGCGCGGTAGAGGCCGAGCCCGTTGCGGGCGTCCGCGGGCAGCGTGTCGGCCGGATGCCCGGAGCGCGGTTCGGCGCCCTCGCGCAGCCGCATCACCCGGCCGAACCCGGCGGCGAGCACGCGGGCCGCGGCCTCGCCCACACAGGGCGTCATCAGGACCGGCATGTAGACGCTGCGCCGCGCCTGCCCGAGCACCTGCGCGGCGCCCCGCGGCCCGGACCGGACGGCCTCCCGCGCCCAGCGGGCCATGTGCCGCCGGTCCGGCCCGGAGATCGAGGTGAACGAGGCGATGCGGCCGCGCAGCCGGTCCCCGATGACGGCCTCCCAGCCCTGCACCGAGCCCCAGTCGTGCCCCACCAGGTGGACGGGCTCGTCGGCGCCCACGCCGTCGAGGACGGCCTCCAGGTCGTCCATGAGCGCGTCCAGCCGGTAGTCCAGCGGGTCGGCCGGGACACCGGACGCCCCGGCCCCGCGCACGTCGTAGACGACGACGCGGAACCGCTCGGCGAGCCGCCCGGCGACCTCGTCCCACATCGCGCCCGTGTCGGGGTAGCCGTGGACGAGGACGACCGTCGGCCGCCTCTCCACGCCCCGCACCCGCACGGCCAGCTCGATCTCGCCCGACCTCACCCACTGGTCACGCATCGGCACGCCCGCCTGTCCCTAGGAGCTCGTTTCCCGTGAAACTACGCCCCTGGAGCGGCGTGTCCACAGTTCCCTAACGGACCGGCTGGCGCAGGATCGTGCGCATTTTGGCCGGATCCTCTTCCCGGGGGTCGGACAGGTAGACCTCGTGGTGCAGGCCGTGCGGCACGAGATCTTCGGCCTCCATCAGCGACTCCATGCGGGCGAGGGACGCGGGCTCGTCGGAGTACGGTCCGAAGTGCAACACCTGCACGCACCGCCCGTCGGTATAGGAAACATGCTGGACGCGTGCGGCCGCGGGCAGCCCCGAGCAGACCTCGGCACGGGCGGCGTCGATCGTGGCCGTCCCGTCCACGAGCCGGAGGAACGGGTGCGCGGACGCGGTCTACCGGTCGGCTGCGCTCCTCATCGAGGATCCTCCACGTGAATCATCACCCGGGTCTCCAGGTGTTCGGGCGGCGTGGTCGCGGGGTCGTTGAGGTACACCTCGCGGACCGGCCCGGCGGGCGTGTGCCCGTAGTCGCCGAACCACGCGAGCACGCCATGGACCGTGAGCGCGATCTCGTCGTAGGGACCGACGTGGAGGGCCGCGGCGAACCGGCCGCCGGGCAGGAGGTCGTCGCCGTCCTCGTGCTGGACGGTCACCCGCACGTCGAACTCGCCCCCCATGTCCAGCGGGAACAGGCCGACCAGGAGGCCGCCCGGCCCCATCCTCGGCAGCAGCCGGGCCACGCACGCCGACGTCGCCTCCGCGATCGTCGTCGGCGTCGCGGACTCCCGCGCGACGAACACGCGCCGCGCCGGCTCCCGGACGACCGACACCTCCGTCTCCGGCAGGCCCTCGGCGACCACGCGGTCCAGGAGCCGCAGGGCGCGCCGCCGCCGGGCGACCTCCGCCTCGACCCTGTTCCGCGCCTCCGCGAGGGCGCCACCCTCGCCGGACAGGACCCGCGCGACGTTCGGCAGCGGCACGTCCATCGACCGCAGCAGCCCGATCAGCAGCGCGTCCCGCGCCTGGCCGGGCCGGTAGTACCGGTAGCCGGACGCGGGGTCGATCCACGCCGGGGCCAGCAGCCCCAGGTCGTCGTAGTGCCGCAGTTGCTTGACGCTCAGCCGGCACAGCCGCGCGAACCGTCCGATCGGCAGGAGATCCTTGCTCACGGACCCCACCCTGCGCCCTCCCATGGTGGGAGAGTCCAGTACGGCGGGAGAGGCGGGCTCAGGAGGGACGGGCGCTCAGACCGGTGCACGAACGCAGGCCGTTCCACCGCTTGACCTCCGCCTTGGCGGCGGCGCCCTTCATCGGCACGGGGATGCCGCCGGAGATGAGCGCGGGATTCCATTTGTCCTTGGTGACCTTGCCGTTCTCCACCTTGAGGAAGAGCACGCCGGACTTCGCCGTCTGGCCCTGCGCGGAGGAGAACACGAAGTTGCCCATGCCGTAGTGGACGTACGCGCCGTTCATGTAGCCGCCGCCCAGCGGGATGTGCGCGTGCCCACCGACCACGACGTCGGCGCCGGCCGCGACGAGCGCCTTGGCGAGTTCCTGCTGCCGGGGCAGCGGGCACCCCTTCAGCTCGGCGCCCCAGTGCAGGTGGACGATGACGACGTCCGAGCCCTGGCGCGCCTCCTTCACCGCCTGCACCATGCGCGGGATGTCCTTGGCCGACGCGAGACCGCCCTTGGTGCCGGTGGCCGTCCACGCCTGGATCAGCTGGTCGTCCAGCACCTGCGTGGCGCCGACGATGGCGATCTTGTTGCCCTTCACCGTGACGCGGTACGGGCGGTAGGCGGCGTCCGCGTTCTTGCCGATGCCGACCACCGGGAACCCGCTGCGCTTGATGGCGGCCAAGGAGTCGCGCAGGCCGCCTTCCATGTAGTCCATGCCGTGGTTGTTGGCCATGGAGGTCACGTCCACGCCCGCCGCCTTCAGCGCCGTGAACGCGGTCGCCGGGGCACGGAACGTGAACTGCTTGCCGGGCGCGGGCGTCCCCCCGGTCGTGATGGCCGTCTCCAGGTTCACCATGGCGAGGTCCGCCGCGCGCAGCTGCTCGGCGACCGGGCCGAGCGCCGTGGACGGTCGGGCCAGCCGCCCGCGCAGCGACCCCTCGAAGTGCGTGTCGCCGCCGAAGGCGAGCAGGATCGGCTGCTTGGCGGTCTTGGTCGGCCGCGTCCCGCCCTGCTGACCGCCTGACGGCGACGCCGAAGGCGACGGACCCTCCGCCTCCGATTCACCCGAGCCGCCGCACCCCGCCGCGGCCAGCGACACCCCGGCCATGACCAGGGCCGTCACCCCCCGCACGCCCGTCTTCCCCCGCATGGCCATCGCCTCGCCTCCGTCCGGCCCCCCATGGACCTCTGGGTCGGATCGGCCCAGCATGCCACGAGCGCGCCGCGCCCCGGCAAAGACGCACAACTCTTTCTCTTGAGCCGTTCATGTTTACGGGGATAGGTTGACCCGCATGACCGCACCCCGGACGCCGAGGCCGCGCACCCGATGACCGTGGCGAGCCCCGCCCGGACGGAGCGCCGCGCCGCCGGCGCCCACCGCCTGGTGTGCCGGAACTGCGGAGCGGCCGAGGACGCCGGCCGCGCCGCGGAGCACGACCCCTGCCTGGAGCCGGCGACCGGCACCCGCTTCCGGATCGAGGCGGCCGAGGTGACGTTCCGGGGCCTGTGTCCCGCCTGCCGTCCCCCCGCGGACGTCGACTGACCATCCCCGGAGGGAGGCCCGGCCTCGCGGCCGCCCCTCACCCGGGAGCGGCCGGGCGACCTCCCGCCCGGCCGCTCCCTCCGTCCCGTTTCGTGCGTTAACGTGCACCTTCATGTCCCTGCGTTTCGACCAGACCGGCTGGCAGCCGCTCCAACCCGGTGCCTTCCGCAACGCCGACGGCGACACCGTCGCCCTCTACGGCTTCGACCTCCCGCCCGACCTGCCCGCCCCCCTGGAGCAGCTCGACCACCTGCGCCGCGGCACCGCCGCCAAGACCGCCGAATCCGGCGGCGGACTGATCGAACTGGACGTGACCACGCTGGACGGGCTCCCGGCCGTCCAGCAGATCGTCAAGCTGCCGCTGCCCGACCGTCCGACCGGTGTGGCCTACATCGCCTCCTTCACCGTGCCGCGCGCGGACCGCAGCCTCGTCCTGAAGATCCAGTGCCTGGAGCAGGGCGTCACCGGGATGCGCGACAGCACCGCGCTCAACCACTACCTGACCGAGTACGGGCAGGGCCGCGACCTCCAGGACATGATGCGCTGGTGGGCCCAGCACGCCTACGCCCCGGAGATCCAGGGCGGCCTGCCCCGCAACCTCTCCGAGGACCCCGGCTGGGACCCGCACTTCCCCCAGCACCCCCTGTCGCGCGCCCGCCGCATCCTCACCGCCCTGGCCCCCACCATCGAACTCCACCCCGACTTCAAAACCGCCCCGCCCTTCTCCGCCTGACCCCGTCCCGCGGACCGCGCGTCCAGGCTCTGCCCGAACCACGAAAGTGCCTCTATGGGCCATGCCCCGCCATGGCGCCCTCCGGGACGGGCGGGCCATGATAGAGAGACGGTCCCGTTCACAAGGAGTGTCTCGATGGGCGACCGCACGGCCTTCCGCACCTGCCCCCTCTGTGAAGCCCTGTGCGGGCTCGAACTGACCCTCGACGAGGCCGGGACGGTCACGCGCGTCCGCGGCGACGAGAAGGACCCGTTCAGCAAGGGCTACATCTGCCCCAAGGGCGCGACGCTCGGGAGCCTCGACGGCGACCCCGACCGTCTCGCGGAGCCGCTCGTGGCGGGCGAGGCCTCCGGGTGGGACGAGGCGTTCGAGACGGTGAGCCGGAGGCTGGCGGAGGTCGTCGCGCGGCACGGGCGCGACTCCGTCGCCGTCTACATCGGGAACCCGACGGCCCACTCGATCGCCGGGCCGCTGTACGGGTCCGCGATCGTCAAGGCGCTCGGCACCCGCAACCTCTACACGGCGAGCACCGCCGACCAGATGCCGAAGCACGTGGCATGCGGGCACATGTTCGGCGACCCCCTGGCGATCCCCGTGCCCGACCTCGACCGCACCGGGCACCTGCTCATGCTCGGGGCGAACCCGCTGGAGTCCAACGGCAGCCTCGCGTCCGCGCCCGACTTCCCGGGACGGCTCAAGGCGATCCGGGCGCGCGGCGGGAAGATCACGGTCGTCGACCCGCGCCGGACGCGGACGGCCGCGCTCGCCGACGAGCACCTGTTCATCCGTCCGGGCACGGACGCGTTCTTCCTGATGGCGCTCGTCCACACCCTGTTCGCCGAGGATCTGGTCAGGACCGCCGAGCACCTGGCCGGCCGCGTCAACGGCCTGGACGACCTGCGCGCCCTCGCCATCGACTTCGCCCCCGAGGACGTCGCGGCCGTCACGGGCGTCGGCGCCGCGACGATCCGCCGGACCGCGCGCGAGCTGGCCGCCGCCGAGCGCGCCGCCGTCTACGGCCGCATCGGGACGTGCACGCAGGCCTACGGGACGCTGAACAGCTGGCTCGTGGACGTCCTGAACACCGTCACCGGGAACCTCGACCGCCCGGGCGGGGCGATGTTCCCGCGGCCCGCCCACGCCCCGGTGTACCGGCGCAAGAAGCCGTTCACGACCGGGCGGTGGCGCAGCCGCGTCCGCGGGCTGCCCGAGGTCAACGGCGAGATGCCCGTCGCGACGCTCGCCGACGAGATCGAGACGCCCGGCGAGGGCCGGATCAGGGCGCTGATCACGATCGGCGGGAACCCGGCCCTGTCGGCCCCGAACGCCGCCCGGCTCGACCGCGCGCTCGCCGGCCTTGAGTTCATGGTCAGCGTCGACCCCTACCTGAACGAGACGACCCGGCACGCGCACGTGGTCCTGCCGCCGCCGCGCCCGGCGCAGACCCCGCACTACGACATCGCGCTGACCGGGCTCGCCGTCCGCGACTACGCGCGCTACTCGCCGCCGGCCGTCCCGCTGCCGGAGGGGCGGCCCAGCGAGGCCGACATCCTCGCGCGGCTCGCCCTGGCCGCCTCCGGGACGGACGGCGACCCCGCCCTGCTCGACGAGATGATCATCAAGGCGACGCTGGAGAAGGCCGTCGCGCTCCCCGGTTCCCCGGTGCTCGGCCGCGAGCCCGACGAGCTGCGCAAGATGCTCGACACCGGCCCCCTCACCGAGCAGCGGCTCGACATGATGCTCCGCCTCGGCCCCTACGGCGACGCGTTCGGCGGCGAGCCCGCCCTCCGCGAGGAGCCCGGCGGCGCCTCCGGCGTCACCGGTCTCACGCTGACGCGGCTGCGCACCGAGTACCCGCACGGGCTCGATCTCGGTGCCCTCAAGCCGCGGCTGGACGAGGTCCTGTGCACCACGTCCGGCCGGATCGAGCTGTGCCCGTCCACGTGCGCCGCCGACGTCGACCGGCTGCGCTCCGCCCTGCGCGATCCGGGGACGTCCAGCGGCATGGTGCTGATCGGGCGCCGCCACCTGCGGTCCAACAACAGCTGGCTGCACAACGTCCCCGAGCTGGTGCGCGGCTCGAACACCTGCACCCTCCAGCTCAACCCGGCCGACGCCGACCGCCTCGGCGTCGCGGCGGGCGACACCGTCCGCGTCACGTCCCGGGCAGGCGCTCTGGAGGCCGTCGCCGAGCCCACCGACACGATCATGGCCGGGGTGGTCAGCCTGCCGCACGGCTGGGGCCATGACCGCCCCGGGACCAGGACGCGCGTCGCGAGCCGGCACGCCGGGGTGAACGTCAACGCCGTCACCGACGAGCAGGAGATCGACCCGCTCTCGGGCAACGCCGTCCTCAACGGGGTGCCCGTCACCCTGGAGGCGGCGCGCTGACCCGTTGTTTAGCCCCTCCCGGCACCAGGTAGGTATGACTGGCCGCGGAGGAACGCGGGAGACTAGGGTCGCAACAGGCGTCCCAGCAGGACCGCGAAGGAGGGGCATGAACCGACGGGTCAACATCTTCCGGCGCGGGGAGAGCCCCCAGGCGACCGCGCGGCTGGCCGACGCCACCGAGGGGCTGGAGCACGCCAGCGCCCTGGACGGTCCCATCCGGGTGCTGTCCGGGGCCGTCCGGCGGGTGCTGCGTCCCGGGCCGGTCAAGGACGCCCTCCACGGCGTCCCGGTGGGCCATCCGGCCCACGCGCCGCTCACCGACCTGCCCATCGGACTGTGGATGTCGGCCGCCGTCCTCGACCTCGTCCCCGGCACGCGCCGCGCCTCGCAGGTCCTCGTCGCCGCCGGGCTCGCCGGCGCCGTCCCGACCGTCCTCACCGGCATCGCCGACTGGTCGGCCCTGCACCGCGAGCAGCAGCGCGTCGGGCTCGTCCACGCCGCCGGGACGGCCACCGCGAGCATGCTGTACTCGGCGTCCTTCGTGGCCCGCTACCAGGGCCGCGACGCCGCCGGGCGCGCGCTCGGCTTCGCGGGCCTCAGCGCCCTCGTCGCGGGCGCCTACCTCGGCGGGCATCTGGCGTTCCGGCAGGCCGCCGGCGCCAGCCACGCCGACCAGCTCGCCCACCTGGTCCCGCTCGGCTGGCACGACCTGTGCGCCGTCGAGGACCTCCCGGACGGCTGGCCCGTCTCGCGGCGCCTCGGCTACATCGACCTGTTCGTGCTGCGGCAGGGCGAGGACGTGCACGTCCTCGCCGACCGCTGCAGCCATCTCGCCGGCCCGCTCCACCAGGGCCGCGTCCTGACCGACGACGGCGCCGACACCTGCGTCGTCTGCCCCTGGCACGGCAGCACGTTCCGCGTCGCCGACGGCTCCGTCGTCCACGGCCCGGCCACGGCCCGCCAGCCGTCCTTCGAGACCCGTGTGACCGAGGAGGGCACCCTCCAGGTCCGCCCGGTCTGACCTCTTCGGTCTGACTTCTCCGTTCTGAGGGCTCCGTTCTGAGGCGCTCGCGCACATCCGCGCGGGCGCCTTCCGCATGCCCGCCGCCCTTCGCGATGGTGCCGGTATGGCCCGGACACCGGGGAGATCTTGGGCTTTTCACTGATTGACCCCTTTTAGAGGGGTCTGGATGTCCATTATGAGCCTTTCGTCTGCGGTAAGGAGATTGCCGTTGGCCGTTCCGCGAGGAAGTCTTCACCCCGCACACTGATCACCATTCCCAATGTTTGCGACCTGCACGACATGCGCGGAATTCCCCTCGGGAAGCGTGATCAAGGAAACGATGCCGGACACCTCCGGCATCGAAGATCATTTCGTTGGGGGAAGCATGAGGACAAGCGCGCGAACCGGCATGGCACTCGCCGTGGCCGGTACGGCGGGCGGGCTGACGCTGCTGTCCGGCGGAGCCGTCGCCGTCGCGGCGACGGCCGCGACCCACGCCGAGGCGGCGACCACCACCGCCGACCGGGCGGCGGTCTGCCGCTACGAGGTCACCGCACGGTCCGGCCTGGCGGTCCGCACGGGTCCCGGCGTCAGGTTCCGGAAGGTCGGCTCGCTGCCGTACCGCAAGCACATCAGCGCCGACTGCAAGAACAGCGGCTGGACCCAGCTGCGCGGCAGCGTCCCGCCGGCCCTGATCGGCAGGTGGGTCTCGCGCGCCTATCTCAAGCCGATCACGCCCATCCGCGTCTGCCGCTACGAGGTCACCGCACGGTCCGGCCTGGCGGTCCGCAACGGTCCCGGCACCAGGTTCAAGCGGGTCGGCACGCTGGCCTACCGCATGCACATCAGCGCCGACTGCAAGAACAGCGGCTGGACCCAGCTGCGCGGCAGCGTCCCGCCCGCCTTGATCGGCAAGTGGGTCTCGCGGACCTACCTCAAGCCGATCAGGCCGAGCGGGGGCGTCAGCGCCGGTGGCGGCGGCACCTCGATGTCGAGCTTCCCGATGCTGGCCGGCGCCGGTCTCGGAGTTCTCGCCCTGGGCGGCGGCATCGTCGTCGTGGCCCGTCGCCGTCAGGTGAAGGGCGTTTCCTGAACCCATGGACAGGAGAAGGCGCGGTGGCCGGTCGAGCCGTTTCTGGTATCGGCTGGCCGCCGCGCTCATCGCGACGGGGACCGCGATGTTCGTCGTCGGACTGGTGCGCGACCGCACCGATCCGCCGCCGCAACCGCCGTCCTCGGACCTCGTGCAGCCCGCTCCCAGAAGTGCGGAGCCCCAACCGGACAACGCACTCCGGCCGTCCGTGCCCGAACGCATCAAAATACCGTCCATCAAGGTCGACGCGCGGATCCGCCGCGTCACCACGGAACGCGACGGGACGCTCGGCGTTCCGCCGCTCACCCGGGTCCGGGAGGTCGGCTGGTGGGAGGACGGCCCGACGCCGGGCGAGAACGGCAGCAGCGTGCTCGTCGGCCACGTCGACTCCAAGTCGGGCCCGGGCGCCTTCTACCGGCTCGGTGCGCTCCATCTGGGCCGCCGGATCGAGGTCGTCCGCGAGGACGGCACGGCGCCGGCCTTCCGCATCGACCGGATCAAGCGCGTCGACAAGGACGAGTTCCCGACCGACAGCGTCTACGGGCAGCGCGGACGGCCTGAACTGCGCCTGGTCACCTGCGGCGGCAGATTCGACCGCAGGCGGGGGCACTACGTGGACAACGTGATCGTCTACGCGTCCCTGATTCCCGAGCCTCAGAACGCCGCTCCGGAGACCCACGGCAAGTCCTGACCGCCGGTCACCGGACGGGCCGGGCCCGGCCGCCGGGACCGTCTGGCGTCGGTCAGCCGGACGGTTCGCGGCCGTCGGAGGCCACGGGGTGCTCCACCAGGGCCAGGACACGGCTCGCCATGAAGCGGGCCGTGCGGACGGGGGTGCCCGTCCGGGTGACCTCGCTGACCTCCACGACGCCGCGCCGCGTCGCGATCTCCACGCGGCGGCCCGCCCGGCTCGCCGCGACCTCGTACGTCCGCGTCCCCTCGCCCCCGGCGTCGATCACTATTTCGACCCTGTCGCCCTTCATGCGCGCGAACCTCCGGTAGTCGAACGTATATTCGACTCATACCCGGAACGAGCGGCTCGCAATCCTCCCGAAAGGTGCGAAAGCCCTGGTCAGGCCAGAAGATTGACGATGGCGACGACGCCCACGACGACGATCACGGCGCGCAGTGCCAGCGGCGGGATGCGGCGGCCGACCTTGGCACCGATCATGCCCCCGCAGGTGGAGCCCGCGGCGATGAGCAGCACGACCCACCAGTCGATCTCGGTGTCGGCGAACAGCCACATGAGCGTGAACAGGATCGCGGCGGTGCCGTTCACGACGGCCGACAGGACGTTCTTCCCCGCGTTCAGGCGTTGCAGATCGTCGTCCAGCATGATGCCGAGCAGGGCGATGAGGATGATGCCCTGCGCGGCGCCGAAGTAGCCGCCGTACATGCCCGCGAGCAGCACCCCCACCCACAGCGCCGGGCCGCCGTGCTGCGGACGGTGCTCGCCCTCCCGGCGGCGCAGCATCCACTTCTGCAGGCGGGGCTGCACGATCACGAGGACCAGCGCGATGATGATCAGCACGACGACGATGACGTCGAACGCCTCGGCGGGCAGGCCGAGCAGCAGCAGGCCGCCGATCACGGCCCCGATGAGGGAGCCGGAGGCCAGGCGCGTCAGCCGTCCGCGCTGCCCCTTCAGCTCGTGGCGGTAGCCGTAGGCGCCCGTCACGCCGCCCGGGACGAGCCCGATGTTGTTGGAGATGTTCGCGACCACGGGCGGGTAGCCGAGCGCCACCAGGGTCGGGAAGGTGATCAGGGAGCCGGACCCGACGACGGTGTTGATGCCTCCGGCGGCCACACCGGCCGCGAAGACGGCGGCCGCGTCCAGCAGATTCACGTCCGTCCCATCCCTGCGCTACGAGTTCCCGACGGCGCACATCGTAGGGACTCCGCCGCGCGCCCCCGTCGATCGGGGTGTCGTTTCGTGACGTCCCGCCCGGTTCAGCGGGCCGAGCGGGCGTACCAGCGGCCGTTCTGGCGGTCGATCGCCAGCGGGAGCCCGAACGTCTCCGACAGGTGCTCCCGGGTGAAGACCTCGTCCACCTTGCCCTGGGCGACGATCTCCCCGCGGCGCAGCAGCAGCGCGTGGGTGAAGCCCTCCGGGACCTCCTCCACGTGGTGGCTGACCATCGCGATGGCGGGCGCGGCCGGGTCGTCGGCGAGGGCGGCGAGGCGGGCGACGAGGTCCTCGCGCCCGCCGAGGTCGAGGCCGGCGGCGGGCTCGTCGAGCAGCAGCAGCTCGGGGTCGGGCATCAGGGCGCGGGCGATCTGGACGCGCTTGCGCTCGCCCTCCGACAGGGTGCTGAACGTCCGGCGGATCAGGTCGGCGGCGCCGAGCGCCTCCAGCAGCGCGACGGCGCGGTCGAGGTCGGTCGAGTCGTACTCCTCCTGCCAGCGCCCGAGGATCGCGTACGAGGCGGTCAGCACCAGGTCGATGACCGTCTCGCCGGACGGGACCTTCTCCGCGACGGACGAGCTCGCGAGGCCGATCCGCGGCCGGAGCTCGAACACGTCGGTGCGGCCGAGCTCCTCCTCCAGGATCTCGACGCTGCCCTCGGTGGGATGCAGCATGGCGGCGGCGACCTGCAGCAACGTGGTCTTGCCCGCGCCGTTCGGGCCGACGATGACCCACCGGTCGCCCTCGTTCACCGTCCATGTGACGTCGCGCAGCAGGGTGGCCCCGCCGCGCCTGACCCCGACTCCGCGGAGTTGAAGCACCTCGCCTGCCATCGCGCGCCTTCGTCCCCAATCCGGTGGTCCGTGCTCCCGCTTGCAGGAAAGAACCTATGCGATCCGGGGCGGCCGTGGCCCCCCGGGATCGCACCCGGGGAGCGGCCCCGGAACGCTCCCGCGCCGCGAGAGGTCCCTTACGTCCGGTGGCACCGGCGATCCGAGCGCTTATCGTGGATCGCATGCCCATTGCGGAACGCACGAGACCGAGAATGAGCACGGACGTATGAGCAGGGCCGTCGCGATCGCCCTCGTCGCCTGGGGCAACGCCTGGCTGACGGGGCACGTCGGCCTGGACGAGGCCGTCGACGAGATCGAGAAGAGCGCTGGCCCGCAGATCGTCGGCGGTGAGCCCGCCGAGGTGACGCTGCGGCGCGGCCTCGGCGACCTGCGCGTCGGCGGGCTGGCGGCGCTGCGGCTGGCGCTGCCGGAGCCGGGCGACCCGCTGGGACTGACCGGACCGCCGTCCTTCAACGCCGCGGCGATCGATGCGGGCGCCGCGGCCGTCGCCGTGCTCGACGGGCGGGCGATGGGGCTCGTCCCGTCGGAGGACCGGCGCGGCTCGTCCTACGTCGGCGTCCGCTGGACGACGCACGACGCGTCCGCGGCGCCGCCCGACGTCCCGTCCCTCGCGGAGGCCGACCGGCGGCTCACGCTCGCCATGCGGGACGCCACCGAGGCGCTGCTGACCGTCGACGACTTCGCCGGCGTGCCGCCCGAGATCGGGGACGCGCTGGTCGACCTGCGCGATCCCGACCGCGGCGACCACCCGCTGTCCCCCGGCTACCCGCCCCGCGCCCACCGCGTCGCCGCCCTCGCCGGACGCCTCTCCTTCGTCGTCGACCTCGCCCGGCAGATGGACGAGCGCGGCCTCAGCGCCGACCAGATGAAGCGCCGCGGCGAAGCCCTCCGCCTCCTGGACGCCGCCGTGCGCCGCGCCCTTGTGGCGGCTTGCAACAGTGCGTTCGACCCGGTCCCCGGAGCGGAGCGCTAGCGGAGCGGAGGGGGCCGGGTCGGATCCGCTCTTGCCGGGGGGTGTGGGGGGTCGCCCCCCACAGAAGAACCGCCCGGTCCCCGGACCGGAGCGCTAGCTGTACTGGTGTGGTTGTGGTTGGACAGCGAAAGCGGGGCGTCCCGGATGGGGCGCCCCGCTGTCGTGGGTCGTGGGTCAGGCGCGGACCACGATGGTGTTGCAGATCTTGTCGGCGAAGGTCTGCTTGCGCTCGTCCCACAGCGGCCAGAGGAAGCCGATGTAGCACAGGAAGCTGTCGGCGACGTGCGCGATCTTGCGCACGAAGGCCATGCCGAAGCCGATGGGCTGGCCGGTCTGCGCACTGACGAGGCGGATGCCCATCTGCCGCTTGCCGATGGACTGGCCGGTGGTGCCCTCCTGGTAGCAGATCCACAGGCCGCCCGCGATGGAGATGGCCGCGCCGATCAGCATGAGCAGGACGCCGAACAGCGCCGCGCCCGAGCTGCCGGAGCTGGAGAGGATGATCATCAGGATGTACAGCACGAACACCGGACCACCGAAGATCAGGTAGTCGATGATGTAGCCGCCGGCGCGCGAGCCCCACTCGGCGAGCTGGCCGCCCGAGCCGTAGTGGTGGTGGTGCACCTCGTAGCCCGGCTGGGAGGGCGCCTGGGGCGCGCCGTAGCCGGGCTGGGCCGGGGGCTGCTGGCCGTAACCGGGCTGCGCCGGAGGCTGGCCGTAGCCCGGCTGGGCCGGGGGCTGCTGGCCGTAACCGGGCTGCGCCGGGGGCTGGCCATAGCCGGGCTGCCCGCCGGGCTGCCCGTAGCCGGGCTGGGCCGGGGGCTGCTGGCCGTACCCGGGCTGTTGCTGCCCGTAGCCCGGCTGCTGACCGTACGGGTCGTAGGGGTTGCCCACACTTGCTCCTTATTGATTGACCCTGTGGTTATGTGACGCCCGCCGGACCCGGTGGGCTCCGCAAGTCTGACCGAGGACCGACCGCGGCTCAAACCCGCAGAACACCGAACCGGACGAGCTGCCACAGCTCCGACCCGACGAGGGCGGTGCCGAGCATCCAGGCACGGGTCTTCGGCTGGAGTGCCCACCACCGTTCACCCAGTCCCAGCGGTGCGGCGGCGACGGCGACGGCGCCGGTGAGCGCGACCGGGTTCGCGAGGACGGCCTGGCCGGGACTGCCCGAGCCGAACTCGATGAACACGGTCGTGCCTCCGCACAGGGGACACGGGATTCCGGTGAGCGCCCGCAGGGGACAGAGCACGCCGGGGTCGTTCACGCGATGGATCCATGACGCGCCGATGGCCGCGACGGCCATCGCCGCGACACGCAGCACCACACCCTGGGGTCCGTGCCGCGCTGCGGTGAGGGTCCGGCTGACGATCCCCCCGAGCGCACCTCGCGGTGCACCGGCGGACGCCGCCCCGGGCGCTCCCCCCAACGAATCCTCCGCCTCGATGACATACAGGTGAGTGACCCGTATATCGGGTGCACCCTGAGGCGGGTCAAGTCCGGGCAACGATCCGCTATTAGACCGTTACTCAGCGCTCGGCGACACCACCTCTCGGGCAAGAGTAGGACAAATCACCTGCTACATGGGCACTCTTTCGCGTTACGAGTATGAATGAATCGTCCGGTTCGGGACGTGCGGCGAACGGGACGTGCGCGCGAACCGGGCAGGGCAGGGGGATGCGCCGGAGGCGAAGGAGAGCGGCGGGACGCCATGGCGCGCGGCGTGTCGCACGGGCGGGCGGGCCGGCGCCGTCGCGCCTGGCCCGGGGCATGGAGGCCCGAAGGAGCGACCGGCCCGGGGAGCGTCGGGCCGGGTCCGGCGTCCGGCCCGGGGCTTGCGGGGCCGGGCGGGGCGTCAGGCCTGGGCGGCGGCGCCGACGATGACGGGCTCGTCGGAGCCGGAGAGGTGCTCGGCCTCGACGACGTCGGCGATGACCGCGGTGATGTTGTCCGGACCGCCGTTGTCGCGGGCCATCTCGATCAGCCGGTCGACGGCGCGCTGCGGGTCGGCCTCGGCGGACAGCACCTCGTAGATCTTCTGTGCGTCGACCGGGCCGCTGAGGCCGTCCGAGCACAGCAGGTACCGGTCGCCGAGACGGGCCTCGCGCAGCCGCAGGTCGGGCTCGCGGTCCTCGCGCCCGTCCAGCACGCGGTAGAGCACGTGCGAGAGCCGGGACGTCTCCGCGGGATCGGCCTGCTGGCCGGCCTGCTCGGCCTCCGCCTTGAGCAGCTCGTCCATGGTGTGGTCCTGCGTCATCTGGAAGAGCTCGCCGTCGCGCAGCAGGTAGCCGCGCGAGTCACCGACGTGCGCCAGCGCGACGGACTCGCCGGACCAGAGCATGGCGGTGAGCGTGGTGCCCATCCGGCTCAGGTCGGGGCGTTCCTCCCGGACGATGCGCAACTTCTCGTTGGCCTCGGCCACGGCGCGGCCCAGAATGTCGACAAGATCGTCTTTGTGGGCATCGGCGTCCAGCGAGCGCAGTGAGCCGATCACGGTCGAGCTCGCGACCTCGCCGCCCGCATACCCGCCCATGCCGTCCGCGACCGCGATCAACCGCGCACCGGCGTACCCGGAGTCCTCGTTGTTCTCCCGGTTGCACCCGATGTCGCTGCCTGCTGCGTACCTGATTGCTACGTTCATACCAATTTCGATGACGATCCTGTCAGAGGAGTTGTATCAGCCGCGGGCGGTGGTCTTCCCGGTTTCCCCGGCGGCACTCGTGTTTCCCACACCGTGCCGGACCGCGTACAGCGCCGCCTGCGTCCGATCCTGGACTCCCAGTTTCATGAGCAGATTACTGACGTGCGTCTTGACCGTCTTCTCGGACACCACGAGTGCGCGGGCGATCTCCCGGTTCGACCTGCCCCGCGCTATGTGCACGAGCACCTCCCGTTCCCGTTCGGTCAGCGCGGCGAGGCCGCGGTCGTCCCGACCCGCGTCACCCGCCGTCCCGTTCCGCAGCATCGCCTCGGCCGCGTCGGGCGCGAACAGGACGTGCCCGTCGTGGACCGCCCGGATCGCCTGGACCAGCGCCTGCGGGTCGACGTCCTTGTACAGGTACCCGGCCGCCCCGGCCTGGACCGCCGGCAGCACGTGCCCGCGTTCCGTCACGCTGGTCAGGACGAGGACCCGTGCCGTCACCCCGCGAGCCCGCAGCTCCGCCAGCGCGGTCAGGCCGTCGGCGCCCGGCATCTTCAGGTCCATGAGCACGATATCGGGCTTCAGGGATTCGGCCAGTGTCACGGCCGACGTGCCGTCCTCGGCCTCGCCGACGACCTCGATGTCGTCCTGGATGCCGAGGAAGGTCCGCAGGCCCTGCCGGACGACCGGATGGTCGTCGGCGATCAGGACCCGGATCGGCCCTCGCGCGGCGTTCACAGCGGCACCTCCAGCCGGACGGTCGTGCCCTCACCGGGCGCGGCGTCGATCGTGAGGTCGCCGCCGATCGAGTACGCCCTCTCGCGCATGGAGGTGAGACCCAGCCCGCCTTGGGGCTCCCCCTCGGACGCGTCGAAACCGGTGCCGTCGTCGGAGACCTCTAGCACGGCCCGCTCGTCCTCCGTGCGGAGCCGCACCTGCACGGTGCTCGCCCCGGCGTGGCGCAGCGCGTTGTAGAGCGCCTCCTGGGTGATGCGGAAGGCGACGGCCTCGTGTGCCTCCGGCAGGACGATCGCCTCGTCGGCGCAGAGGCGGACGGCGGACTCGTGCGCGCGGTCGAGCACCTCGACGTGCTTGCGCAGCGAGGCCACGAGGCCGTCCGCCAGATCGGCGGGACGCAGCTCGAAGATGACGGCGCGCAACTCGGCGAGAGCCTCGGCGGCGAGCCGCTCCACCTGCTGAAGTTCCCGGACGGTCCGGACCGGGTCGCGCTCGGCCAGCGCGGACGCCGTGCGGGCCGTCAGCCGCAGCGAGAACAGCTTCTGCGCGACGGCGTCGTGCAGCTCGCGGGCGAGGCGGTTGCGTTCGGCGACGACCGTGAGCTCGCGGTTGTGCTCGTACAGGCGGGCGTTCGCCATCGCGATCGCGGCGTGCGCGGCGAAGAGGGTGAGCAGGTCTTCGTCGTCCTGGGTGAAGCCGCCGGGCCGGCGCTTGTTGGCCAGGAAGACGATGCCGAGGACGTCATCGCCG
Source organism: Actinomadura sp. NPDC023710 (assembly GCF_040639875.1). Taxonomy (NCBI): domain Bacteria; kingdom Bacillati; phylum Actinomycetota; class Actinomycetes; order Streptosporangiales; family Thermomonosporaceae; genus Actinomadura; species Actinomadura sp. NPDC023710. Next base: position 360,322 of record NZ_JBFAGB010000001.1, on the reverse strand, counting down.
TCGCGGATCGGCACACCGAGGAAGTCCTTCAGGACGGGGTGCGCGACCGGCCAGCCCTCGAACTCGGCCTCCTTGCGGATGTCGCCGAGCCGCTTCGGCGCGCCGCCCTTCAGCATCGCGGCCAGCATGCCGTGCTGGCGGGGCAGCGGGCCGATCCGCTCCCATTCCTCCTCCGAGACGCCCTCGACGACGAACTCGGCGAACGAGCCCTCGTCGTCGGGCACGCCGAGCGCGGCGTACCGGGCGTCCAGCAGCTGCGCGGCCGCCCGGACGATCACCTGGAGCACCTCGTGCACGGACAGGTGGCGGGTCACGGCGAGCACGGCGGAGCTGACGGCGTGCAGGGTCGCGCCCTGGTCGCCGCGGCAGCCCTCGTCCGTCACCATTCCGGCCTCTCGCTCTCCCCGGCGGGCGCCCTTCGGCGCCCCGCATGTGAAGACCGTACTCTCTAGGCGGGTCTTCTCGAATCAGCCGGCGGGAGTACGTGCCGCGCCGTCCCTCCCCGGGGCGCGGGACGCCGGTCCTAGGACCATCTGACGACGGCCCGGGGGACCCGTAGGCCGATGCCGACGGGCGCGCCGGTTCCTAGCGTCGAGGGCATGAAGACGGCACTGATCACCGGGGCCTCCCGGGGCCTCGGCCGGGCGCTCGCCCGCGCTCTCGCCGAAGACGGCTGGAACCTCGTCATCGACGCCCGCGACGCCGCCGCGCTGTCCGCGGTCGCGGCCGGCACCGGCGCGACCGCGGTCCCCGGGGACGTCGCCGATCCGGCGCACCGGGACGCCCTCGCCCGCGCGGTCGAAAGCGGGCTCGACCTCCTCGTCAACAACGCGAGCACGCTCGGCCCGACGCCGATGCCCCGGCTCGCCTCGCTTCCCGAGGGCGCCCTGGCGGACACGTTCGCGACGAACGTCCTGGCGCCGCTCGCGCTGATCCAGGCCGTCCTGCCCGGCCTGCGGGAGCGGCGCGGCGCGATCCTCAACATCACGTCGGACGCGGCCGTGGAGGGCTACGAGACGTGGGGCGGCTACGGGGCGTCCAAGGCGGCCCTGGAGCAGCTGTCGAACGTCCTCGCGGCTGAGGAGCCGGACGTGGCCGTGTGGTGGGCGGACCCGGGCGAGATGAACACCGACATGCTCCGCGCGGCGGGCGAGGACGCGGACGCGGCCCCGCCGCCCGAGGAGGCCGCCGCCGCGCTCCACCGGCTCGTCTCCCGCCGCCTTCCGAGCGGGCGGTACCGGGCGGCGGACCTGGCGGCCGCGGGATGACCAGCGTCCTTGATCATGAACGGGTGGCAACAAAACAGGGCATATTGGGCACGGGATTCCGGGGTGCGACGCTCGGGATCGTCCTGGTCGTGACGCTGCTGGCGTTCGAGAGCATGGCCGTCGGCACCGTCATGCCGGTGGTCGCGGGCGACCTGGACGGCCTGGCCCTGTACGCGTGGGGCTTCAGCGCGACCCTGATCACGAGCCTGCTGTCCACGGTGCTCGCGGGCGGCTGGGTCGACCGGTCGGGACCGACCCGGCCGTTCCTGATCGGGCTCGGCGTGTTCGTCGCCGGGATGGTGGTCGCGGGCGCCGCGCCGTCCATGTGGGTGTTCGTCGCCGGGCGCGCCGTGCAGGGCCTCGGCACGGGCGTCCCGCTCGTCGCCCTGTACGTGGTGATCGCCCGCGTCTACCCGGAGGATCTGCGGTCCCGGGTGTTCGCCGCCCTGTCGGCCGCCTGGGTGCTGCCGTCGCTGATCGGCCCGGCCGCCGGCGGCGCCCTGGCCGAGCACGCCGGCTGGCGGTGGGTGTTCCTCGGGCTCGTCCCGCTGGTGATCCCGCCGGCCTTGCTGCTGCTCCCCGTGCTGCGCGGCATCGCGCCGTCCGGTGCCGCCCCGGTCCCGGGCCGCTCGCGTTACCCGGCCGCCCTCTGCGTCGCCGCCGGCACCGGCGTCCTCCTCTACGGCCTCGACGGGACGGGCTGGACGATGCTGCCCGCCGTGCTCGCCGGCCTCGCGGGCCTGGCGTTCGGGCTGCCCCGCCTGGTGCCCGCCGGAACGCTCCGGCTCCGCCGCGGGCTGCCGAGCGTCATCCTCGTCCGGGGCCTGCTGTCGGGGGCCTTCTTCGGCACCGAGGTCTTCATCCCGCTGGCGCTGACGCGGCTGCACGACTTCAGCGCCACGCAGGCGGGGATCGTCCTGACGGTCGGCGCGCTCGGCTGGTCGGCGGCGTCCCAGATCCAGGGCCGCTCCGAGCGCTCCCGCGAGTTCTTCGCCCTCCTCGGCGCCGTCCTCGTCACCGCCGGGATCGTCCTCGCCACCGTCGCCCTGCAGCTCTCCGGCTGGCTCGCCGCCCCGGCATGGATCATCGGCGGCGCCGGGATGGGCTTCTCGATCGGCAGCCTCTCCGTCCTGCTGCTCGACCTGTCGGCCGAGGACGAGCAGGGCGTCAACTCCTCCGCGCTGCAGATCAGCGACACCCTCGGCTCGTCCCTCGTGGTCGGGGTCGCGGGCGCGCTGGTCACCGGCTTCGGCGCCGCCCGGCTGGACGCCGGGCTCGCCGTCGCCGGGGCGCTGTTCGCCGCGATCGCCGCGTTCGGCGCGATCGCCGCTCTCCGCCTGGAGGTCCGGACATGACCGTCGACTTCACCCTCCCCACCGCGCTGGAGGCGCACGAGCCGCCCGAGGCGCGCGGCCGGACCCGCGACGGCGTCCGGCTCCTGGTCTCCCGGCGCGCCGCCGGCGAGGTCTCCCACCACGCGTTCCGCGACCTGCCCGGCCTGCTCGACCCGGGCGACCTGCTCGTCGTCAACACCTCGGCCACGCTGCCCGCCGCCGTCCGGCTCGACCGGATCAGCGTGCACTTCTCCACCCCGGTGCCCGGCGCGGACGACCGGCTGTGGCTCGTCGAGCTGCGCCGCCCCGCCGGCAAGGGCAGCCGCCCGTACGCGGGGGGCTCCCCCGGCGAGTGGATTCCGATGCCCGGCGGCGCCACCCTCACCCTCGTCGGACGGCACGGGCACCGCGCCCGGGGGGAGTCCGACCGGCTCTGGCAGGCCCGGCTGAGCACCGAGGTCGTCCCCTACCTGCGGCGCCACGGCGTCCCGATCCGGTACGGGTACGTCCACCGGGACTGGCCCGCCACCGCCTACCAGACCGCCTTCGCCCACGACCGCTCGTCCGGCGGCGCCGAGATGCCGAGCGCCGCCCGCCCCTTCACACCCGAACTGGTGACGCGGCTGGTCTCGCGCGGCGTCCTGATCGCCCCGATCACCCTCCACACGGGCGTCGCGTCCCCCGAGGCCCACGAACCGCCCTACGCCGAGCGCTACACCGTCCCCGAACCGACCGCGGCGCTCGTCGGGCACGTCCGGGCCCAGGGCCGCCGGGTGATCGCCGTCGGCACCACCGCCGTGCGCGCCCTGGAGACGGCCGTGGACGCCGCGGGACGCGTCCAGGCGTCCTCCGGCTGGACCGAGCACGTCGTGACCCCCGAGGGCGGGGTCCAAGCCGTGGACGGCCTCCTCACCGGCCTGCACGAGCCCAGGTCGTCCCACCTGATGATGCTGACCGCCATCGCGGGCCGCGACCTGCTCACCGCCACCTACGAGGCCGCCCTCGCCGAGCGCTATCTCTGGCACGAATTCGGCGATCTGAACCTGATCCTGCCCGGATAGCGTCTCGCATGCCGGACCTGACGGGCGGGACGCCCGGCGCGGCCGGTACCGTTGGGAGCAGCATGGACGGGTCAGCAGAGCGCACGCTGCTCATCACACTCACCGGCCGCGACCGCCCCGGCGTCACGTCGCGCCTCTTCCGGACACTCTCGCAGTTCCCACTGACGGTGGCGGACGTGGAGCAGGTCGTGATCCGCGGACGGCTCGTCCTCGGTGTCCTGCTCGCCTACACCGAGGGCGCCGACATCGGACGGGTGTGGAACGCCGCCGAACGCGTCGCGAACGACCTCGACATGGAGATCGAGCTGTCCACCGGGCGCAACAAGCGGATGCCGAAGCGCAGCGGGCGCCTGCACGTCACCGTGCTCGGCAACCCGCTGATGCCCGCCGCCATGGCGGGCATCGCCGGGCGGATCTCCGCGCACGGCGCCAACATCGACCGCATCGAACGCCTCGCCCAGAACCCCGTCACCTGCATCGAGATGGACGTCTCCGGCGCCGACCCGGACGGTCTGCGCGCCGCGCTCACCGCCGAGGCCGTCGAGCAGCGGGTCGACGTCGCCGTCCAGCACAGCGGCCTGCACCGCCGCGCCAAGCGGCTCATCGTCATGGACGTCGACTCCACCCTCATCCAGGGCGAGGTCATCGAGCTGCTCGCCGAGCACGCCGGCTGCCTCGACGAGGTCGCCAAGGTCACCGAGGCCGCCATGCGCGGCGAGCTCGACTTCGAGGGCTCCCTGCGCGAGCGGGTCGCGCTCCTCGCCGGGCTGGACGCGGCCGCCATCGACGCCGTCCGCGACCGGCTCCGCCTCGCCGCCGGCGCCCGCACCATGGTCCGCACCCTCAAGCGCCTCGACTACAAGTTCGCGATCGTCAGCGGCGGCTTCACCCAGGTCACCGACGCCCTCGTCGAGGACCTCGGCATCGACTACTCCGCCGCCAACACCCTGGAGATCCAGAACGGCAAGCTCACCGGCCGCGTCACCGGCCAGGTCATCGACCGCGCCGGGAAGGCCGCCGCCCTGGAGCGCTTCGCCCGCGAGGCCGGCATCCCGATCAGCCAGACCGTCGCGATCGGCGACGGCGCCAACGACCTCGACATGCTCCAGGCCGCCGGCCTCGGCATCGCCTACAACGCCAAACCAGTCGTCCGCCAGGCCGCCGACACCGCCGTCAACGTCCCCTACCTGGACACCATCGTCTTCCTCCTGGGCATCTCCCGCGAAGAGGTAGAAGCCGCCGACGCTGAGGACCCCCAGGGGTAGCGACCCGCTGGGAAGACACAGCGGGTTCCAGGGGGTCGTCCCCCTGGGTAGACACTGCTCATGCTGCGGCGGGCGCGGGGGGCTTATGCCCAGGTGCATGGGCAGGCCGCGCCCTTCTACGGGCTGGCCGCCGCGGTCGCGGTTTCCGTTCCGCTGCTCGTCGGGGCGCTGACCGGGCACGCCGCGCAGGGGTCGATGATCGCGCTCGGGGCCTACCTCGTCGCGCTGCGCGCACCGGAGGGCCCGTACGGGGCGCGGGCGCGCAACCTCACCGTCGGCGTGCTGATCGTCGCGGTCGGGTCCGGGGTGGGCGGGCTGCTCAGCGGGCATCTGTGGCCGGCCGTGATCGTGGTGCCGCCGCTGGTCGCGCTCGGCGTGGCGGTACCGCGGATCGGGTCGACCGCGGGGCTCGCGGTGCTGCTGAGCGCCGTCCGGCCGCCGTCCGCGGACGTGGTGAACATCGGGCTGCTGGAGCTGGTGGGCGGGCTGCTCACCGCCGGGCTGCTGCTGGCGCCGTGGCCCGCGCGGCGGCTGCGGCCGCTGCGGGAGGCGCTGAGCGAGGCCGCGGACGCGGTCGCCGAGGCGCTGGACGCCGTGGCGCAGGACGTGGGCGCCCACGACGCGGGGCCCCTCGACGCCGTCGAGCTGACGAATCCCGACCTGCTGGCGGTCACCCGCATCCCGGACTGGGAGGCCAAGCGAAGGGCGGCGTCGGAGTCGCTGACGGCGGCGCGCGCCACCTACGGGCTGTACCGGTCGGGACGGGCGGGGAACGAACCCACGAGGCCCGAGCGGGTGATCGACGCGCTGGGGCGCATCCTGCACGAGACGGTGACGCTCCAGGCCGTCCTGGAGGCGGCGAAGAACTACCCGCCGGACCGCGAGTGGCGGCTGGAGACGCAGACGGCGATCTCGGCGCTCGCGGCGCGGCTGCGGCTGCTGGCCGGGGCGGTCGCGACGGCGGGAGAGGCGCCGCTCGGCCGCGAGGAGTCCGCCGCCGTCCGGCGGATGGTCCGCGCCGCCGAGCAGATCAGGCGCGCCGGTCTCGCCGGCGACGAGGACCTGGTCGCGGTCGCGCTGATCGGTCAGGTCCGCCGCTCCGTCGACCGCATCGCCGGCGAGGTCGCCTCCACGCGCCGCCTCGTCGCGGGCGGCCTGCGCATCGGGTTCGCGGCGCCGCGGATGCCGGGCACGCTCGACCCGATGCCGGTCTGGGACCGGGTGCGCCGCGCCGTCCGCACGCGTTCCCCCACGTTCCGGCAGGCGTCGCGGGTGTACGTGACGGCGGTCGTGTCGATGGCGCTCACCGCCGTGCTGGGGATCCCGCACGGCCACTGGCTGACGATCACGGCGATGCTGAGCCTGCGCGCCACCTACGGCGAGACCGTGGACCGGCTCGTCCAGCGCGTCGGGGGCACCGCGGCCGGGGCCGCCGTCGCCGCGGTCATCCTGACGCTCGCGCCCGGGCAGCCCACCGTCGCGGTGATCGCGTTCTGCTTCGCGGGGGCCGGTTTCGCGATGCGTTCGGTGAACTTCTCCTACTGGGCCCTCTTCGGGACCCCCCTGGCGATGATGCTGCTGGACTTCTCCGCGCCCGCCGACTGGCGCATCGCCGGCGAGCGGATCGGCCTCACGGTCGCCGGGGCGCTGATGGCCTACCTCGCCGTCCTGCTGCTGTGGCCCGCCGGGCACCTCGAACGGCTGCCCGGCCAGCTCGAACGGCTCCTGCGGACGCACGCCGCGCTCGTCCGGATGACGGCGGACGTCCTCGCCGGGGAGCGGACCCGGCTGCCGCACGACACGATCGTGACTGCGGAGCGGGCGGCGGAGGCGGTCGCCGAGACCCGGACCCGGCTCGGCCACGAGCGGGTGCCCGACCTCGAACTGAACGACCGGCTGCGCAGAGTCGTGGCCGCCGCGCACCGCGCCCGCGACCACCTCATCGCGGTCGCGAAGCTGTCCCGGGAGCGGGCCGTGGACACCGGGCCGATCCCCGAGATCCTCGACCGCCTCGCCGACCAGCTGGAGGACGCGGCCGGCCTGCTGGAGGATCCGGGGGAGCACGATCCGGAGGCCGGTACGCCCGTCGAGGAGCTCGGCGAGGAGCTCGCCGAGCTCGACTCCTACCTGTCCACGCTGACCCGGCGGCGCCGCGCGGAGATCAAGGAGGGCGTCGGCCCCGACGAGCTCACCCCGCTGCGTCACGCCCTGTTGCAGGTCTCTGGGACCCGCCACACGATCGGGGAGCTGCGCGGGGACGTGGACCAGGTCATCGCGTCGTCCCTGGAGGCCGCCGAGCCGCGCCGGTGAACCGTCAGTCCTTGGGCGTGCGGACGGCGCGCAGCGTGCCGAGCCCGGGCCGGACGTCCGTCCACGCGCCGGGAGGAAGGTCGATCACGGCGAGGGTGCAGGTGGGGAAGGCGTCGGGGGCCTGGCCGGTCAGGTCCTGGACGAGGTGGTGCACGGACGGGTTGTGCCCGACCAGCAGGAGCGTGCCGGTCTCGTCCGGCGTCTCGGAGACGAGGGCGAGGAGCCCGTCGGGATCGTTGTCGTAGATGCCCGGCTCGAAGGCGACTTCCGCGTCCAGCGCCAGGCGGGCGAGGGTCTCCCGGGTCCGCGCGGCGGGCGAGCACAGGACCCGCCCGGGGACGAGGTCGTTCGCGCGCAGCCAGTCCCCTGCCGCGGTCGCGTCGCGGCGCCCGCGATCGGTGAGCTTGCGGTCGATGTCGGGTATGCCGAGGCCGGCTTCGGCCTTGGCGTGGCGGAGCACGATGAGCGTGGGCATGGCCGCCACATTAAGGGGCCGCGAGGGCCGCCAGGGTCCAGAGCACGAGCATGATGCCGAGCATTCCGCCGATCACGATCGCGAAGCCCTTGGGCCCCGACATCGCCCGCTTGCCGCCGCCGCTCGCCACGGCCGCCTCCCGAGATCGATCCGCTGGGTCGAGGGCGGGACGCCCCACCCCTCCCGCACAGCGTACGACCGGGCCCGGGGTGGTCGGACGGGACCCCTCGGAACGCGCATGGGGCCGGCGGCGCGTCGCCACCGGCCCCTCGCGTTCAGTCGGTCAGGACTTGCCCGCGGACGACTCCTCGGCGTCCGACTCGGCCTTCGCTCCCGCCGGGTCGGCGCCTACGGCCGCCTCTTTCGGGGCGCCCTCGTCGAGTGCGCCCGCCGCCTCGCCGCTCTTCGCGGCGTCCGGCTCCGGCTTGCCGCCCTCGACGGCGGGATCGGTGGACGAACCGCCGATCGGGTCGGCGCGCCGCTTGGAGATCACGATCGCCGCGACGACGACCGCGACGGACAGCACGGTGACGCCGACGCGCAGCGCGGTGTTGCCCGCGTAGGTCACCACCGCGTCCGCGATCAGGAGCGCGACCAGGTTCATCACCTTGATCAGCGGGTTGATCGCGGGGCCGGCGGTGTCCTTGAAGGGGTCGCCGACCGTGTCGCCGATGATCGTGGCCTCGTGCGCCTCGCTGCCCTTGCCGCCGAGGTGGCCCTCCTCGACGAGCTTCTTGGCGTTGTCCCAGGCTCCGCCGGAGTTGGCGAGGAACACCGCCATCAGCACGCCCGCCGCGATGGCGCCGCCGAGGAAGGCGCCGAGGGGCGCGTACCCGAGGGCGAAGCCGACCGCGATCGGCGTCAGGATGGCCAGCAGGCCCGGGGTGGCGAGCTCGCGCTGCGCGTCCCGGGTGCAGATGTCCACGACCCGGTCGTAGTCGGGCTTCTCGGTGTAGTCCATGATCCCGGGCTTGGTGCGGAACTGCTCGCGCACCTCGACCACGACCCGGCCCGCCGCGCGGCCCACCGCCATGATCGCCAGGCCGGAGAACATGAACACCACGGCCGCGCCGATGATCAGCCCGATCAGCACGTTCGGGCTCGCGATGGACAGGTTGAAGTTCAGGAAGTCGGCGCCGATCGCGTCCTTGGCGCCCTTCGAGGCGTCCGCCAGCGCCGCGATCACCGTCGTGCGGAACGAGCCGAACAGCGCGGTCGCGGCGAGCACCGCCGTCGCGATCGCGATGCCCTTGGTGATGGCCTTGGTGGTGTTGCCGACCGCGTCCAGCCGCTCCAGCACCGCGGCGGACTCGCCCTGGACGTCCCCGGACATCTCGGCGATGCCCTGGGCGTTGTCGGAGACGGGCCCGAAGGTGTCCATCGAGACGATCACACCGACGGTGGTGAGCAGCCCGGTGCCGGCCATCGCCACCGCGAACAGCGCGACGGTGGTGTTGCCGAAGCCGAGCAGGAACGCCCCGTACACGGCGGCGCTGATCACCAGCGCGGTGTAGACGGCCGACTCGAGGCCGAGCGAGATGCCCGCCAGGATGACGGTGGCGGGGCCCGTCCGGGCGCTGTTGGTGACCTCCTTGACCGGCTTGCGGTTGGTCTCGGTGAAGTAGCCGGTGAGCACCTGGATCGCGCTGGCGAGCACGATCCCGATCAGGACGGAGCCGAGCGCGACCCACCGCGGGTCGGCGTCCAGGCCCGCGATGCCCTTGTCGGTGACGCCGTCCAGGTCCGCGAAGGACGAGGGCAGGTACACGAACGCGGCGATCGCGACGAGGACCGCGGAGATCCCCGCGGAGATGAAGAAGCCCCGGTTGATCGCGGTCATTCCGGAGCGGTCGCCCGCGCGGGGCGCCACCGCGAAGATGCCGATCACCGCGGTGATCACGCCGATCATCGGCACGATCAGCGGGAACACCAGGCCCTGGTTGCCGAACGCCGCGGTGCCGAGGATCAGCGCCGCGACGAGCATGACGGCGTACGACTCGAACAGGTCGGCGGCCATGCCGGCGCAGTCGCCCACGTTGTCGCCCACGTTGTCGGCGATCGTCGCCGCGTTGCGCGGGTCGTCCTCGGGGATGCCCTGCTCGACCTTGCCGACCAGGTCGGCGCCGACGTCGGCGGCCTTGGTGAAGATGCCGCCGCCGACCCGCATGAACATGGCGAGCAGCGCGGCGCCGAAGCCGAAGCCCTCCAGCACCTTCGGTGCGTCGCCCTGGTAGGCCAGGACCACGACGGCGGCGCCGAACAGGCCGAGGCCGACGGTGAACATGCCGGCGACGCCGCCGGTGCGGAAGGCGATCCGCATCGCGGTCTTCTCGCCGCCCTCCTCGCGGGCGGCCGCGGCGACCCGGACGTTGCCCCGGACGGCCAGCCACATGCCGGTGAACCCGGTGACGGCCGAGAAGATCGCGCCGATGACGAAGAAGACGGACCGGCCGATCCGCTCGCCGGTGGAGTCGGCGGGCAGGAGCAGCAGGATGAGCGGGATCAGGACCACGAAGATCGCGACCGTGCGGAACTGGCGTTTCAGGTAGGCGCCTGCGCCCACCTGAACGGCGCGCGCGATCTCTTGCATCTTCGCGGTGCCCTGGCCGGCGGCCAGGACGTCGCGTACGAGACCCGCGGCGACGGCCAGTGCGAGCAGTGCGACCACGGCGACGACGACGACCAGGGAAAGGTCGCCGCCGCCGAGATCCACTTCAGCGCTGGCCGGGCTTGACAGGGAAAACCCGGGCATCCGTCCTCCTCGACAGGGGCGTTGTGATCGCGACCGACATAAAAGCGATCTTTACCGCGTACCCAACGAGTCACGATTTGGAACGCCTCGCACGGCAACGCGGGTGCCGGGAGTCTACGCACGCGTAAGTCGAATGTTAAGGCCGCGACGCCCTTCACGAAGATGTCGCCGAAATGAAACATGCGATACGCCGGAAATTGACACATTGGCCTGATCAAGCGGCATCGTCCCAGGTCAGGCCGGGCCAGGCTTTCATTGCCCTGCCGATACCTTGACGGGCACAGGGCATGACCGGCGCTTCGGCACGACGACCGGCGTCCGCATTCAAGCTAAGCATTAACACGGAATATGTCTAGACCCAAATCGGGGCGAATCCCGGGTGATCGCAAGAGAGTCTCACACCACGGGCACCACCGCTCCCACGAGCCCCACCACGACCCCACCCGTGCTCACACACGGTCACCACGACTCCAGCCCGGGCGTCAGGCCACCACGCCCGCACAGACGCATTGAGAGACGCAGGGGAGCAGGCCCGACACGAGGCGCCCTGGCGCGATACGTGGGCACAAGGGCGCACTCGGCGCGGGCCAGACCGAATCACCGGCAGGCCGGGAGGCAGTCTCCGGTACGGGCCCGCCGGACGGACAGGTGCGCCCGATGGGGCGCGTTCCTTGAGAGAGACACGTGCATGAGCTGCCATCGCGCCCGAAGGCAGGTCCGGCTGCAGCAGGAAAGTGCTGGTGCGGCGGACAGCCAGCCGAGCCGGATCGATGCCGACGCTCGCCCGACACCGGACCGATGGGTACACCGGACCGATGGGGAGGCGCGTAGCGCCAGGAGCAGAAAGTACTGGAGACGACGGCGGAAGCCGTCTACTGCATCGACCTCCGCCCCCAGGGGCAACCCCGCAACAACCTCAATGGTTGCGATCGCGTCCGAAGGCAGGTTCAAGCGAAGCGAGAACCTGATCGCGCAGCGAGCCGCAAGGCGAGACGAAGCGATGCCAGCGATCGCCCGCAGTGCGCTTCTTCTTCGGGCCGCCAAGGCCCGAAGAAGAAGGGCACTGCCATGAAAACGTCTAGATGGTCGCCTCGGCTTCGGCCGGCCAGCTCATCCGTATCTGGACCCCCTTCGGCGTGTTGGCGATCTCCACGTCGTCGGCGAGCCCGGCGATGACGGCCAGACCCAGTTCAGCGATGCCCTCGCCCAGGCCGTACTCGAACTCGTCCGCTCCCTCGTCCGCGGCGGCTGCGGGGAGCCCCTCCGGCGGGAGGTCGCCGGGGACGGTGTCGCTGACGATCACCTCGAAGCGGCCCTTCTCGCCGCGCAGTTCGAGGCGGACGGGTTCGTCCGGGCAGTGCCGGCGGTGCGCCTCCACGGCCCGGGAGCACGCCTCGGCGACCGCGAGCCGGACCTCGTCGAGCAGAGGTTCGGCGACGCCGCTGCGACGGGCGACGGCGGTCACGATCAGCCGGGCGGTCCGAACGTGGACGGGCAGCGCGCTGAAGGACAGTTCAACAGTCGACATCTCGGCCGCGGGGCGCCTACTTGGCGCCCTTGCGCTTCTCCTCGGCCTCGGCGATCGAGTCGTGAATGCCGAAGACCTTGGTCAACCCCGTGATCCGGAAGATCTTGAGGATGCGCTCCTGGGTGCACACGAGTTCCAGCGAGCCGTCGTGGGCCCGCACCCGCTTCAGCCCGCCCACGAGGACGCCGAGCCCGGTCGAGTCGAGGAACTCCACCTTCTCCATGTCCACGAGCAGGTGGAACTTGCCCTTGTTGACCAGGTCGATGAGCTTCTCGCGAAGCTTCGGCGCCGTGTAGACGTCGATCTCGCCCTCCACGTTGATGACGGTGAGGCCATCGTCGGTGGTGTAGTCGTTAACCTTCAGATCCACAGATCCTCCACGCGCCGTGCAGCACTATCCGATCCCGCCGTCCGGCCCCGTGGGTAGGGCGCCGGCCGCCGAGACTTCGCCGTGATTCAACCACGCTCCGGCGTCGCGTACGCGCGTAATCGCCCACACGGGCGAAAGTTCGCGCCATCCCGTCTGACCTGCTGATCTCAGGGTCAGAGCAGGGGGAACGGGCCCTCCGGCGCCGGGGCGTTCCCGTAGTTTTGCCCCGGCTGGCACACTGAAAACCTGATGGGCGCCCAAAGATCCTCAACTCCCCTGGACCGGCTGCTCGCCGACCCCGCACGGCGCGAACGCATCACCCATGTGGAGAGCGTTCCCGCACGTCAGGGACGCCGGGCCGCGTGGCCCTCCTGGTCGCCGCCGCTTTTGGTGGAACGGCTGGCCGCCGCCGGCATCGCCTCCCCGTGGGAGCACCAGTCCGCCGCGGCCGAGCACGCCCGCGACGGACGCTCTGTGATCATCGCCACAGGGACGGCGTCGGGCAAGTCGCTCGCCTACCTGCTGCCCTGCGTCGAGGCGATCTACGCGGGCGAGGAGAACCCTCGCCACGAGGGGACGGTCCTCTATCTCTCGCCGACCAAGGCTCTGGCCGCCGACCAGCTCCGCGCTCTGCGCTCCCTGCGCCTCACGCGGGTGCGCGCGGCGACCTACGACGGCGACACGCCGCAGGACGAACGGACGTGGGTCCGGCAGCACGCCAACTACGTACTGACCAACCCGGACATGCTGCACAGGTCGCTCCTTCCCGGGCATGCCCGGTGGTCGTCCTTTCTGCGTCGGCTCCGGTATGTCGTCATCGACGAGGCCCATGGATATCGCGGCGTCTTCGGGTCGCATGTCGCGCAGGTTCTGCGGCGCCTGCGCCGGGTGTGCGCGCGGTACCACGCGTCCCCCACGTTCATCCTCGCTTCGGCCACCGCGTCGGAGCCCGCCGCGGCCGCGTCCCGTCTCACCGGCCTCGATGTGGTGGCCGTGGACGACGATGCCTCCCCGCGCGGGCCCGCCACGTTCGCCCTCTGGGAGCCGCCGCTGACGGACCTGCGCGGCGAGCAGGGCGCGCCCGTTCGCCGTACCGCCACCGCCGAGGCCGGTGACCTCCTGGCGGACCTTGTTGTCGAAGGCGTCCAGACGCTCGCCTTCGTCCGCTCCAGGCGCGGTGCAGAGTCGGTGGCGCTCAGCGCCAAGCGCGCTCTGCACGAGGTCGCCCCCGGCTTGGCCGAGCAGGTCGCCGCCTACCGTGCCGGTTATCTGCCCGAGGAGCGGCGCGCCCTGGAGGCCGCCCTGCGCTCGCGCTCGATCATCGGCTTGGCGAGCACGAACGCGCTGGAACTCGGCGTGGACGTCTCCGGGCTCGACGCGGTCCTGGTCTGCGGATGGCCGGGCACTCGCGCGTCGCTCTGGCAGCAGGCAGGACGTGCCGGACGTTCCGGGCAGTCGGCCCTGTCCGTCCTGGTGGCCCGCGACGACCCGCTCGACACGTTCCTCGTCCACCACCCCGAGGCGATCTTCGGGACGCCGGTCGAGGCCACCGTGCTCGACCCCGACAACCCCTACGTCCTCGAACCGCACCTGTGCGCGGCGGCGTCCGAGATGCCGCTCACCGAGGACGACCTCCCGCTCTTCGGGCCCGCGACCGCCGACCTGCTGCCGGACCTGGTGCGGCGCGGTCTCCTGCGCCGCCGCCCCGCCGGCTGGTACTGGACGCGCCGCGACAGGGCCTGCGACCTGGCCGACATCCGGGGCGCGGGCGGCGCCCCCATCCAGGTCGTCGAGGCCTCCACCGGACGGCTCCTCGGCACCGTGGACGAGCCGTCCGCGCACACCACCGTCCACGAGGGGGCCGTCTACATCCACCAGGGTGAGTCGTTCATCGTCCAGACCCTCGACCTGGACGACTCCGTCGCGCTCGTCGAGGCGGCGGACCCCGACTACTCGACCACCGCCCGCGACGTCACCGACATCAGCATCGTGGAGCGGCTCCGCTCGGTCTCCTGGGGCGAGGCCACGCTCAGCTTCGGAACCGTCGAGGTCACCCGCCAGGTGGTCGCGTACCAGATGCGCCGCTTGCAGACAGGGGAGATGCTCGGCGAGAAGCCTCTGGACCTGCCGCCACGGACCCTCCGCACGCGCGCCGTATGGTGGACGCTCTCCGAAGCCCAGATCTCGCGTTTGGACGACCTCGACCTGGCAGGCGCAGCCCACGCCGCCGAACACGCCTCGATCGGCCTGCTCCCCTTGTTCGCCACGTGCGACCGCTGGGACATCGGCGGTGTCTCTACTGCCGTCCACCCCGATACCGGGCTGCTCACCGTCTTCGTCTACGACGGCCATGAAGGCGGCGCCGGATTCGCCGAGCGCGGCTACGGCGACGCCGCAGCCTGGCTACGCGCGACCCGCGACGCCATCGCGTCCTGCGAGTGCGATTCCGGCTGCCCGTCCTGCATCCAGTCGCCCAAGTGCGGCAACGGCAACGACCCGCTGGACAAGCGCGGCGCCCTCGACCTTCTGGCCGTCCTCCTGCACGAGGCCCCGGAGTAGCCCGGTCAGTTGGGCGCGACGCGCTGGGCGGGCACGGAGGCCGGGTCGTCCATCCCGCGCCGGGCCTGGGCCAGCGCCTGCTGCAGCTTGCGCCGCTCCATCTCCAGGGTCTGCAGGGACTCCTCGTGCTCGTCCCGCAGGTCCCGCAGCTCGCGCCGCATGCTCATCGCGCGCCGCAACCCCAGCGACGCGACCATCATCCCCGCCATGAACACGATGGCGACGACGGCGCCGGCCATGAAGACCTGCCACTGCGAGGTGATCCCCGGAACCTCGTCGCCGAACAGGGTCAGCCGGGCCGCGCCCGGGTTGTCCAGCGCCACGGCGACGCCGACCGCGCCGGCGGCGAGCGCGACGAGCAGTCCCAGGAAGATCATGCGGAGGCTCCCCTCTCCATCGGGCCCCTGTACGGAACGGGGGCCGAGGTCTCGGACGACGGACCGCATTGCCGCACAAGCCAGACGATCCGACTGGCAAGGCAGCCTAGACCGTGCTCTGGACGCTCGCCAGCCCCACGACCAACACCCGTCCCCCGGGAAACCGGCGAACGAGCCGGCCCGCGTCACGCGAGAACGGGTTCCGCCGGATGCGTCGGGCGGATGTTCTGGTTGAGGCGGAACACGTTGGCGGGGTCGTAGGAGTCCTTGAGCGCGACCAGCCTCGCGTACTTCTCCTCGCCGTAGGCGTCCCGGACGCGGTTCCCCTCCGCGGTGAAATTGAGGTACGACGCCCCCGTGCCGAACGGCCGCATGGCCGCCGCGAAAGCGCGGGTCGCGGCGATCATCGCTTCGTCGTCGGACGGGTCCGACCACGCCGAGATCGGATGGAACAGGTAGCGGGCGTCCCGGTGGGAGAACGCCGTCGCCTCGTCCGGCATCTTCGCGACGCCCTGGCCGATCCGGAAGACGACCATCTGGGACAGCGGGGCGCCGCGTCCGGCCAGGCCGCCTGCGTGGGAGAGGTACGCGTCGACGGCGTCGTCGCTCAGCTCGCGCAGGTACTCGCCGCGCCAGTACCCCCGGGATCCGGGCGCGTTGATCGGGTCGATGACGGCCTGGAAGTCGACGTAGGGCATCGGCGCGAGGACGTCGACGACCGGCCGGAGGTCCCGGAGCGGGCGCATCGCCTCCTCGCCGAGCTCCGGAGCGCCGACGTACATCGCGAGGACGCCGAACACCGGCTTGCCCTGCAGGTCCGGTGGGACGAACGGCTCCGGCGGCGCGGTGATGACGGCGCACGCGGTGGCCACCTCGTCAGGCGCGGCGTCCGCCCAGTCGCGCCAGCCCCGCATGGTCTCCAGGGCGCGCTCCATCGGGAAGAGGGTCAGCCCGGCGAAGACGGTCGGGCCGAGGGCGTCCAGCCGGAACTCGAACTCGGTGACGACGCCGAAGTTGCCGCCGCCGCCCCGGATCCCCCAGAACAGTTCGGGGTTGTCGCGCTCGCTCGCCCGCACGATGCTCCCGTCGGCGAGCACCACTTCGGCCGAGACGAGGCTGTCGCAGGCCAGACCGTACTTGGACGACGTCCAGCCGTAGCCGCCGCCGGTGGTGAACCCGCCGATGCCGGTGGTGGTCACGCGCCCGCCGGGGCTGTGCATCCCGAACTCCTGGGTCACCGCGTCGTACTCGCCCCACAGGACGCCGCCGCCCGCCGTCGCCGTCCGCGCCGCGAGGTCCACGCTGATCGACTTGAGCCCGCTCAGGTCGATCAGCATGCCGTCGTCGCAGGTGCCGAGACCCGCGATGCTGTGGCCGCCGCAGCGGACCGCCACGATGAGATCGTGCTCGCGGGCGGTGTCGACGGCCATCGCGACGTCGGCCGCGTCGGCGCACCGGGCGATCGCCGCCGGACGGCGGTCGATCATCGCGTTGAAGACGCGGCGCCCCTCCTCGTAACCGGACTCGCCGGGCAGCAGTACCGTGCCGGAGAGCGCGCCGCGCAGGGCGTTCACCGGGTCGATCGTGGCCATGGCTCCTCCTCGGATCAGATGGCACGATCCTGGCGAAGGCCGCGTTCCGCGAGCGTTCCGCGCACCCGCTCCTCGAACGCCCGCTGCCCCTGGCGGCGCGCCGCCGCGAGAGCCCGCCGCAGCTCCGCGTCCACCTCCCCGTCCGGTGCGCCGAGCGTGGCGAGGAACGTCGCGCGCAGCCGCCGGATCTCGGCCTCCCACAGCCGCGCGCCGCGTCCCATGCCGAGCGCCTCGTCCGCCAGGGCCAGCCCGGCCGCCGGCTCCGCCGCCACCGCGTACCCCTCCAGGAGCAGCCGCGTCGCGACGCCCGGCAGGCCCGGCGCGGGCGCCTCCCCGTGGACGACCTGGTCGCGGAAGCGGCGCAGCCGTGCCAGGCCCGGACCCCTCCGTCCGGCGAGGAGGTCGAGGTATCCGCCGAACAGCTCCATGGAAACGCGGACCTGGCGTGGAGCGTCCTCCACCAGGTCCGCCTCCAAGCCGCGCACGTGACGGCGGAACTGCGCGTCGTCCCCGCGGTCCACGGCGTCGACCGCCGCCCACAGCCAGGTGACCGCCCGGCTGTAGGCATGGGTGGACCCCTGCGCGACCGCCAGGGCCGCGTCGCGCTCGCGGTCGGCCTCGGCGCCGCGGCCGAGCAGCCACAGCGCGTGCGCCAGGCGCAGCCGGACGATCAGCTCCGTGTCCTGTCCGTAGCGCAGCACGTGCGCACCGCGCCGCGCCGGCCGGGACCGCCGTATCGCGGCCGTGAAGTGGCGGCGGGCCCGCTCCAGGTCGCCCGACCAGTAGGCCGCGATCCCGCGGACGTGGTCGGCCTCGACCCGCAGGACCTGGTCGCCGTCGCGCTCGGCGCGGTCCCGCAGCCGCTCGCCGAAGTCGTGCGCCGCCGCCCACTCGCCGCGCGTGAGCGCGGCCAGCGCGAGCGACCACACGAGCGGCGGCTCCGGCTCGGCGCCGAGCCGGTCCGCGAGCCGCAGCGCCCGCGCGTGCACCCGCGCCATCCGCTCCGACCCGTACCCCTCGCAGGCCACGAGCGGCGCGGGCAGCGCGGTGAGCAACCGCAGCTGGGTCCTGGCGGTGTCAGGACCCGGCGGCAAGCCCTCCGACAGGGCCAGCGCCCGCTCCAGCTCCCTGGCCGCGTCGGCGTGCGCGTGCAGCCACTGCGCGTCCCCGGCCGCCCGCTCATGCCACCGGACGGCGTCCGCGACCGCCCCGGCCCTCTCGTAGTGCGAGGCCAGCGCCGCCGCCGTGCCGCCGCACTCCTCCAGCACGCGGGCCACCGCGAGGTGGACGCGACGCTGGCGGGGCGGGCCCAGCGCGGCGTAGGCGGCGTCCCGGATCCGGCCGTGGCTGAAGTCGTAGGCGCCGGGGCCGTGCGCGCGGACGATCCCGCGGCGCCACAGCTCGTCCAGCGCGGCGACGAACGTCCGCTCGTCGAAGCCGCTCACCCTCGCCGGGACGGTGGCGGGGAAGGCGGGTCCCACCACCGCGGCGATGCCCGCCAGCTCCGCGGCCGGCCGCGACAGCCGCTCCAGCCGTCCCGCGATCACCGCCTGCACCTTCGCGGTGTCCGCCGGCGCGTCCGCCCGCATGGCCTCCACCACGAACAGCGGATTGCCCTCGCTGTAGCCGTGGAGGCGGCGCAGCCGCCCGGCGTCGAGCGGGGCTCCCGCGACGCGCTCGGCCAGCAGCGCCGTCTCCGCCCGGCCGAGCCGGCCGAGCCCGATCTCGGTGAACCGGTCGAGCGACTGGAGCGACCCGATCAGCGTGCCGAGCGGGTGACCCGCGTCGAGGTCCTCGCGGCGGGCGGTGGCGGCGACGAGCAGCCGCGCGGACGGCGCCGCCCGGACCAGGTAGTGGATCAACCGCAGGGACTGCGCGTCCGCCCACTGCGCGTCGTCCACGACCAGCAGCAGGGGCGCGCCGGCGTTGAGCAGCGCACGGCCGATGGCGCGCGGCAGCCGCCGCCGCAGCTCCGTCTCGGAGACCGGCGCCGGCGGTGCCACGTCGCCGTCCAGCTCGGGGAGCAGCCGGGAGAGCTCGGTCAGCCCCGCGCGGTCGAGCCTCGCCAACCGCGCGGCCACCGGACGGGAGCGCAGCCATGCCGCCACCACCCCGTAGGCGATCGTCCCCTCCGCCGGGTAGGCGCGCGCCTCGACCGCGATCGCGTTGACGCGCACGCGCAACTCCTCCACCAGCCGGGTCTTGCCGATACCCGCCTCCCCGCTGACCAGCACGAACCGCGCGGCTCCGCCGGCGGCCGCCCGCCACGTCCCCGCCAGCCGGCCCCATTCCTCCTCGCGCCCGACGAACGGCGACGTCGCATGCCGGTCGTCCGCGGCGGGGGCCGTCTCCGCCAGGAGCTCTTCGTACATCGCCCGCGTCTCCGGGGACGGCTCCACACCGAGCTCCCGCTCCAGCGTCGCGGCGCACACGTGGTAGGTGCGCAGCGCCCGGACCCGGTCCCCGCCTTCGCCGGAAACCCGGATCAGCAGGCGATGGCCTTCCTCCCGCAGGGGGTCGCACCCGACCAGCTGCTCGGCGCGGCGAATGGCCGCGGGCCAGTTCCGCTCCCGCTCATGCCAGCGCGCCAGCTCCCCGAGCGCCTCCATGTGCAGCTCCGCGAGCCGCTCGCGCTCGTCCGCGATCCACTCGTCGTAGTCGCCCTCCAGCAGCTCGCCGCGGTAGACGCGCACGGCGTCCTCCAGCCGCCCGTCGGCGAGCGCCTGCTCGAACTGCTCGACGTCCAACCACAACGGCGCGTCCTCGCGCCACCGCAGCGTCCGCGCGCCGATGTCGATGAAGCGATCGGTCTCCGGCAGGCAGCGGCGCAGATTGTGCAGGACCTTGCGCAGATTGGTGCGCGCCTGGGCGTCCGTGGAATCCGGCCACAGCAGGAACGCCAGCCGCTGCCGCAACTGCGGCACGTTCCGGTGGAGCAGCAGGTAGGCGAGCAGCGACTCCACTCTTGCGGACTCCAGCGGCGGTAGCGGCTCACCGTCGAGCCGCAACTCCACGCCCCCGAGCAACCGAGCCCGCAGACCGGCCATCCCTCAGCCCGCCCACGGCGGCGCCCGCAGAACGGGCGTCGGGCATCCAGGTGCCGCCCCCCGCGGCACCGACCGTCCTGGAAAGTGGCGGCTCCCCCGCTCACGCATAAACCCACGTTACGTCGCCCAACACCACCCGCCACGGCCGTGACCTCGGCAGACCCGCACGCGCACGGCGGATTCATCGAGCGGATCGGCGGCTGAAGGAGCAGGACGGCTCGCTGGGGCAGGGCTCCAGTGCCCGGACGGGAAGAGGCCGGACTCGACACCGGGTGCGAGCGGATCGGGCGCCTTCCCGCCCGGCTCGACGGCCGACCGGATGCCCTGCTCAACGGGATCGGCCGCAGAGCATGATCGCAGTGAGCACGGCACCGGTGAGGGCGATCGCCGCGCCCAGCGAGAAGAGCCGGCCGAGATCGGCATGGGACGGGGCACCCGCCCCCAGCACGGCCCCGTAGACGGCGATACCGACCGATATGCCGACCTGGAGGACGGTGTTGTTGACGCCCGAGGCCATCCCGAGATGCCGCTCGTCGGGGATGTCGACGGCCAGGCCGCCCAGGACGGGCAGCACGACGCCGCAGCCGAACCCGGCGACGATCAAGCCGGTGGTCAGGTGGGCGTCCATCAGCGCGATACCCGTGGTCAGCGAGGCCAGCGCCCCCGCGACCAGTGCCCCCTTGGGCATCCGGTCCATCACCGCGCCCGCCACCGGCCCGGCCAGCAGGATGGGAACGACCAGCGGCAGGAACGCCAGGCCCGTCCGCAGCGCCGTGTAGTGCTCGTGCTCCTGGAAGTAGAGCGACAGGTAGATCAGCAATGCGAACACGCTCGCCTGGACGGTGAACGAGCCCACCTGCGTCCCGGTGAACACGCGGCTGCGGAACAGCGTGAGGTCCAGCATCGGCTCGCGCCGGCGCCTTTGCAGGAGCAGGAACGCGACCGCCCCGGTGGCCGATCCCGCATACAGACGGACGTCGTCGGCCCCCCGCAGCAGGGCGAGCACCAGCAGCACCAGCGTGATCGCCAGCAGCACCGGTCCGGCGAGGTCGAGCCGCCTCACCTCCAGGTGCTCGCGACGTGGCAGCGACCGGTGCGCGAGGGCCAGGGTCAGGGCCGCGACCGGCAGATTGATCAGGAAGATCCAGCGCCAGCCGAACCCGGAGACCAGGGCGCCCCCGGCGACCGGACCGAGCACGACGGCGAGCCCCGCGACCGTGCCGCGCACCCCCAGCGCGATGCCGCAGTCGCGTCCGTCGTAGCACTGGGCGATCAGGGCGAGCGTGGTGGCGAACATCAGCGCCCCCGCCAGGCCCTGCACCACGCGGGCGGCGATGAGGACGGGCAGTGCGGTCGCCAGGCCACAGGCCAGGGACGACACCGCGAACGCCACCACCCCGGCGAGGAAGGTGCGCCGCCGTCCGAGCCGGTCGGCGAGCGATCCGGCCGTGAGCTGGAACGCGGCCATCGCGAGGGTGTAGGCGTTCATCACCCATTGCAGACCGTCCAGGCCGGCGTGCAGGTCGCGGCCCAGATCCGGAAGCGCGACGGTCACCACCGTCGCGTCCAACATGAGCATGAAGACGGCGAGGGCGATGGCGGCCAGGGGCCACCACCCCGCGGCCGTCCGGCCCGTGCCCTCGGGCGTCGTGATCTCCGTTCGCACGGTCGACTCCTCCCTAGCGATGTTAGGGAGACCCTAACACTGCTAGGGACTCCCTTGCAGTGCTAGATTAAGCCCATGGCACTTGGCCTGTCCGACGACGGCGGCGTCACCCGGCTGGACCGAGCGCGGATCGCCCGGACCGCGCTGGAACTCCTGGAGGCCGAGGGAGCCGACGCGTTCAGCATGCGGCGGCTGGCGACCGCGCTGCAGATCAAGTCCCCGTCCCTCTACTGGCACGTCCGCGGCAAGGACGAGCTCTTCGACCTGCTGATCGACACCGTGCTGGGCGAGGTGCCGCTACCCGAGGACGACACCCGGCCCTGGGTGGAGCAACTCCACGAGATCGGCCTCGCGCTCCGCCGCGCACTGCTCGCCCACCCGCAGGTCGCTCAGCTCATGCCGGGCAGGCTCGCGTTCGGCCCCAACGGGCTGCGGCTGGCCGACCACATCATCGGCGTGCTGCGCCGCGCGGGCTTCGACGAACGGCTGGCGGGTTACGGCTACCTGCTGCTGATGTTCTACGTCGTCGGCTTCGCGGCCCAGGAGACCGCCTTCGGCAAGGGCCCCGACAACCCGGCGCGCCTGGCCGAGATCAGCGGCTTCCTGAGCGACCTGCCCTCCGACCGCTACCCGAACCTGGTAGCGGTCGCCGACACGCTCACCGCCCGCCCCGGCCTGACGAACCGCTTCGAACGAGGCCTGACCGGCATCCTCACCGGCCTGACCCAAGACCGCCCAACCCCCTAGTAGCGGCCCCACTCCGGCACTCCGGCACTCCGGCACTCCGGCACTCCGGCACTCCGGCACTCCGGCACGAGCCGACCACGGCAGGCGCCCCCTCGCACCCTCACCATGATTCACGCCGGGACGCAGCCATCCGCGCTGGAAGCAGCTCGCCCGCAGCCTTCGGCTCACCACCAGCCGAGCGGTCACACCGGCAAAGGAGTGCACCTTTCTCCGTTACCGGCTCAGCCCGTCCAGCTCACCCGCAGGCGGCTTGGGCTTCACTCGGTCGGAGGTGGTTCAGGGGATCACTTGCGGCGGCGGCCACGCTTGGGCTTCGGCTTCGCGCCGGGGTTGGCGAGGCGGACGTTCACTCCGCCGGCGGGCTTGCCGAGGGTCGCGGGGCGGCGGCCGGTCTTCGGCTTCGAGTCGAGGACGGCCGTGCCGGTGGTGCGCTTGGACGAGCGGGCGCGCCTGGCTCCGGCCGCGGCGACCGGGGCGGTCTTGGCGAGGGCCTCGGCGCGCGCGATCTGCTGGCGCGACCTGCTCACCCGCTTGCGGCCGGTGCCGCCGCGCGCGATGCGGGCCGCCATGCCGTTGCTGCTCGTGCCCGCCTGGGCGAAGCGCAGGTGGCGCGTCCAGGTCCCGAGGTGCGCGGCGACGATCAGCAGGACCAGCGCGATGCCGACGCTCTTGCCCCACTGGAGCCGGTCGGTCGCCGCGACGTTCTGGGCCTTCGGCGAGTCGGTGGCGATCTGCGGCGCGGGGTAGGTGAACCCTGGCGTCGCACCGTCCGGCTGGACGGACGGCAGGGTGACCGGCGACCGGTTGTTGAACGGCGTCAGCGGCGTCCCTGCGCTGGGGACGCCGGAACCGCCGGACGGCAGGGACGGTACCGATCCGCCAGGGGCGGACCCGGTCCCGCCTCCGAGCGAGGCGGTCGCCGAAGCGGTGCCCGAGTAGAGCGATCCACCCGTGCCCGTGGCCCGGATCGCCTTGACGCCCACGGAGGCCGCGCCGCTGGACCTGGTCAGCGACAGGGTGGTGGAGCAACTCGTTCCCGAGCAGAGGGAGTTCAGCGAGCCGGCCTTGGACTTCACGCCCGACCCGGCGAGCGTGTAGCCGGTGAGGTCGTCTTCGAGGCCGCGGTTCCACTTCACCACGAGCTTGCCGCCGGACGCGCGGGCGGACACGCCGGTGGGAGCCGCCGGCGCGATGCGCACGGTGAAGGTGTTGGCGTCGTAGACATGGTTCGTCTGCTTGCCGAGCAGGTAGACCTTGTAGCGACCATTCCGGTTGATCGAGAAGGTTCCGGACATATCGCCCGAGAGACCCTTCTCCTGGAGGAACGTGTCGCCTATCCCGGGGCCGTCCACCCGCAGCTGCATCGTGATCGCGAAGTCGAAGTGGGCCTTCGCGGTCACCTGGGACCCGCTGCTGATCACGGCGCCGTTCGCCGGGGTGATGACGCTGGTCGAGGCCGCCTGCGCGGGCAGGGCGGCGAGTACCGGGAAGCTCATCGCAAGGGGTGCCGCGAGCGCGATCGCACCGATCCTGCGAATGATGGTCACGGCCTCAATCCCTTCGACAACTCGCGCCGGCCTTCCGCCGGACGCGCCGCGCCTGGCGATGACTATGGGCTTACGGCAGCGTAACGTACCACCGGGTAGCAAAAGTCACAGAGGGATGACGAAGAGGAACGTGTTTCATTCTCCGCACCCCTCTCCGCCTCTATTGACACTCAGTGCAACGAGACATGTGGCGCCAGGGTACGCCGTCCTGCTCCACAGGGCCAGCCCTCGCCCGAGAAACGATCCGTCGTCCCTTCAGCCCCATGAGCATCGGGACATCGACGGCCACCGAGACGTCGACGACCTCTCCCCGCACCCGGCATCGCACCACCCGTGCCCCCGATCCGACCGCGATCTCCTCGGCCCTCGCACAGGCGGCCCGGCCCCCGTCGGCGACCCGCGTCGCCCCCGCCAGCGCCGCCATGTCCGCCGCCGCCTCCCCCCGATGCCGCGCGCCCCGAACCCCGCCGACCAGGATCGCCGCCACCCCCACCACCCAGATGACGACCGCGAACCCCAACACCCAAACCGTCCCCGACCCCCGGTCCCCACGCCCGAACCTCATCCGCCACCGCCCTCGCGTCCCGCTCCCCGCCGCACCGTTCCCGGCCACGTCGGACTTCGCCTGGGGAAGAGGCAAGCGGGCTTGCATCGTCTCTCCGATCTGATGAGTGGCGAGCTGTCTCCACAGGTCACCTCCGGCCCTTGAGCGGCCGGAGAGGTGCTCGCGGTCATGGCGACATCTCAGGCCTTGACCACTGAACTCGCGGGCTGCGGGTGCGGGTCACGGCGGGTGCGGGTCACGGCGGGTGCGGGTCACGGCGAGTGCGGGTCACTGGGTGGCGGGTCACTGGGTGGCGGGTCACTGGGTGGCGGGTCACTGGGTGGCGGGTCACTGGGTGGCGGGTCACTGGGTGGCGGGTCACTGGGTGGCGGG